>NZ_CAUPZT010000001.1:0-109123 GCF_963515615.1 uncultured Granulicatella sp.
TTCCTATTTTTACTTTGCTTTTGACGTCCTTGGTATCTTGATCTTTGTAGGCAAGGCGTATAATTTCATCAATCCAAAGGGGATTAAAATGACAAAACAAGTGTTTCAAACGACTTTTGCGGGTCGTGAGTTAATTGTAGAGACTGGTCAGGTTGCTAAGCAAGCAAATGGCGCAGTTGTCGTGCGTTACGGTGAGTCAACTGTCTTGACTGCGGCCGTAATGTCTAAGAAGATGGCAAATTAGCTCAAAAAGAATGGATTGAGTTAAATCATAAATGGTATTACTTAAAATCAGGTGGTTACATGGCTAAAAATGAAGTTATTGACGGATATAAAGTCAATGCAGCTGGTGAATGGGTAAAATAATCACTTAAGTGTTAGGATGAATTTTTATGAATTTTCCTTTATTTAGAGAATTAGATGATTCAATCAGTATATTGAGCAGAACTATTGTCATGCAAAAAAAAGTATGGTACTCTTTGTATATAAAATAACATTTTCGGGGCAAGGTGTAATTCCTTACCGGCGGTATAGTCCGCGAGCCAAAAAGGCATGATCTGGTGTAATTCCAGAACCGATAGTGATAGTCTAGATGAGAGAAAATGGTTATATTTCACGTTCGAAGATACCAATTCATTTGATATATAAGAATGCAGCGATGAAATGTATACCATTTTGTTGCTGCATTTTTTTGTGCAGTTATACAAATAAAATGGAACAAAAGCGTGAAAAACCATCCGATCCTTCAACCCGGTTAAGGAGGAGATGTACGATGAGTACAAATGCAAAAACAGTGTCACGTTATGCGACAAAACCATTAATTTTAGTAGGACTATTCGGTGCGCTAAGCACAATTCTAATGTTATTAGAATTTAGTCTTCCATTTATTCCACCATTTGTTAAAATGGATTTTTCTGAATTGCCTGTTATTTTAGGAGGCTATTTATTAGGACCATTATATGGCGCGTATATTGCGATTGTAAAAATTGCCTTAAACTTTGTTTTAAATGGAACAACAACATTTGGAATTGGTGAAACAGTTAATTTAATTGGAAGTTTAAGTTTTATGTTGCCAGCGGTATTTTATTATAAACACAACCGTACATTTAAAGGGGCTATTACAAGTTTAGTAATCGGTACAGCTACTGCAACAGTAGTATTGTTAACAGCAAATTATTTTGTCATTTTCCCATTATATGCAACAGCGATGCATTTCCCAATTGATAAAATTGTTGCCCTTGCAGCTACTACAAACCCATTCGTAACAAATTTATGGACATTAATGCTATTTGCTTTATTACCATTTAATGTATTAAAATTTGGCTTAAGCAGTGTACTATCGTTAATGCTTTATAAAAAAGTTGAAAAAGTATTAAAATTAGAAAAATAATATATTTAATAAACCCACTACCAAGAACTTGTTAGAAATAACTGCCATTTCTAACAAGTTTTTTTGTGGATAAAATTGTCAGTGTAGTAGAGCGAAGAAGTTTCTTATAAAGATTTGCCTTTTTTCTGTATGTAGTATAAACTAACCAAAAAAATGAATAAGGATTAGAGGTGTTATCTGATGAAAGAGGAAAATATTTCTAGATTTATGAGGGATGGAAAAATTATTGTTCTTCCAAAAAAACAGAAAAATAAAATAGAGATTTTTGAATTTATTTATGCGCATTTAAAGAGTCATGCTGAGACTTATACTGAAAAAGAATTGAATGAAAAAATTAAGGAATTATATGATGATTTTGCTACAATGCGTCGTTATTTAGTGGACTATAAATTTGTCATTAGAGATAACTATGGAAAAAATTATCAACTGAATCCAGAGGTTGAATTAGAAAATTAAATACAAAAACAGGAAATGGTAGAGGAAAAGTCTCTATCGTTTTTTTGATGGTTTCGGGAAATTCAAAAATATTTAACGATATCGACTATAGTCGATAAAAGCGTCAAAATGTTAGCTTTACTAGTATTTTCGAGAAAAATACGGTAGGATGGATAGCGGAATAAATGAAAGTTGAGGAGTAGAATATGAAAAAAGAAACCCAAAGTTTGTTTCAAACGGGCGCAATCGTGCTAAGCATCTTTTTTATCGTTCTTGCGATGATTAATTCACATTTTGATTGGCAATTATTAGCGATACCTGGAAGTGCATTTGCTTTATTATCGATTTTTATGAGTTGCTTATTATTATGGTTATTTGTAGGAATCGATTGGCCAAGTATTTTATGTTTAGTCTTATTAGGACTCGGGTGGCTTCCAAAAGTAACGTATAGTCAAGTGTTTTCTCTTTCTTTTGGGAACAGTACATTTGTTTTCTTATTGTTTACCTTTATAGTGACGTATGCTTTAGAACAGACCCCTGCTTTGAAACGTTTAGTGGGTTGGTTTTTAAAAACGAATTTTGCTAAGAAAAGTCCGAGTCATTTTTTAGGAGCTTTTCTAGGCGCTGTGTTAGTCATTAGTTGTTTTATTTCACCGACGATTTTATTTATGATTGTCTTTCCAACTTATGAAGAGATGATGGAAGTATTTGGATTAGAAAAAGGCAGTCGACAAGCATCCTTTATTTTAATTACATTATTTTCGACTATTGCAATTGGAACAGCGATGACGCCGATTAATCATGTCTTTGCGATTACGGCAATGGGATTGTATCATACAGCAACTGGTGTAAGTATTTCGAATATCCAATATATGGGAATTGCGATGCCTGCAGGAATTTGTATTTTTATTGGAATGTTGGCAAGTTTACACCGCTTATGGAAATTAGATTTATCAAAAGTAACTTTCCAAAGTCTAGAATCCTTGGAAAATTTACCAGCAGTAACGAAAAAAGAAAAATGGATTGTTTCTATTTTTTCAATTGTGATTGCTTTATGGATTATTCCGGAATGGTTAGGAATTGTTTCACCTAGTGTGGCAGCTTTCTTAAAATCTGCGGGGATGGCATTCCCACCAATGATTGGAGCGGTATTATTAGCTTGTATCCGTGAAGATGGAAAACCGTTAATGCCGATTCAAGAAGCTTTAACACGTGGCGTTTACTGGCCAAGTTTATTATTAGTAGGGGCAACCTTGAGTTTAGGAACTTTATTAACAAAACCAGAATTAGGGGTATTACCATTAATTGAAAGTGGGTTAACTCCTTTATTCCATCAATGGAGTGCTATGGTGATTGTCATGGTCTTTGTCATTTGGGCGGGGCTTCAAACGAATTTTTCATCAAATTTAGTAACTGTTTCTGTTGTGACGACTGTGTTAACTACGATTGCTGCTAGTACGGATTTAGGAATTCATACAGCAGTTGTCGCTTGCTTAATTGGTTTTATGGCAAGTTTAGCTTATATGACTCCACCAGCAATGCCTTATGTAGCCATCTCCGTTGGTAGTGGTTGGACAAGTTCAAAAGATGCCTTTTTATATGGTGGATGGTTATTAGTGTTAAGTATTGTAAGTGCAGTAGCGATTGGGTATCCATTAGGAACTTTATGGATATAAGAAAGGGGAAAAATGATGTTAGAAGAACAACGTCAGAAAATTGATCAAATTGATCGCCAAATTGTTGCGTTATTTGAAGAACGAACAAATGTGGTAGAAGAAGTAGCGAAAATTAAGTTAGACAATGATATTCCGATTTTAGATAGTGGACGTGAGGAACAAGTGATTTTGAAAGTTCAATCGTATTTAAAAGAAGAGTCTTTAAAAGATGAATTGGCTGAACTTTATACTGAATTAATGCGTATTTCTCGTGAGCATCAAAAAAATTGGATTGAAAAACAAGGATAAAATTACGAAAACTCCAATTACTTCGAGGGAAGTGGTTGGAGTTTTCTTATATAAAAATAAATATTTTTTTGAAAAAAAGGTATTGCAAAAAGTTAAAGACTAGTGTACTATATATGAGTACGTTATTTTAATAACAGCTGGAGGGGTAGCGAAGTGGCTAAACGCGGCGGACTGTAAATCCGCTCCTTAGGGTTCGGCAGTTCGAATCTGCCCCCCTCCACCATTGGGGTATAGCCAAGCGGTAAGGCAACGGACTTTGACTCCGTCATTCGTTGGTTCGAATCCAGCTACCCCAGTAGGATAGACAGCTTCGGCTGTCTTTTTTATTTCCTAAATTTTTATTAAATTTTCTCAGATATTCTTGATAAAAAATAGATTGTCAGTAATGATAGTTCTAAAGACGAGAGTAGGAGAGAGGAGCTTTAACAATGAAAAAATACAGTACCTATTACTGGAAATTTGTAATGGGAATAATTGTAGTCACCAATCTAATTACTTTATTTATAATGAACCAAGGAAGTAAGAGCTTGGAAAAAGAGGGAGAAGTTATTCTATTTATGTTTATGGCTGCATTATTTATGATGCTGATTGAACAATGGAAATTAAAAACTTCGAAAGAGTTTCCTTTATTTATATTAGGAGAAATGATGTTTGCGATTATGTTAACACCTATTTTTTTAATGGCTTATCGCTATATGATAAAAGCGTTTAGTTTAGTATGGATGTTTCATTTACCAAATTCATTCAGTTCACTTCTCTGGCTCGTTGGAATGATACAATTTATTTTAGTATTTATTAGTCCTTTTGTAGCTATTATAAAAGCCATTCAATTTGTGGTAGCTCCCTATAAAAATGAAATGATTTAACCGATAATCTCAGAATGACACTAATTATGTTGTTCTGAGTTTTTTTATACTAAATAAAAAATTTATTTGTGAAAAAATGAGTAAAAATACTAGGATTTTTTATGAAAACGATTTATAATTAATGTATAAAGGGGCTTTTGCCAGTGTTTTTTAGAGGGGAGGTAAGATGCATGAATGAAGTAGAATTAGTTTGCTTTAAAATGATTACGGCTTTAGGGGCAGCACGTTCAGCTTTTATGGAAGCTATTGTTCAAGCTAAAAATGGTCATTTTGAAGAAGCAAGTTCGTTAATTGAAGAAGGTCAGCAACAACGATTAAAAGGTCACGAAATTCACTTTGAGTTATTACAAAAGGATAGTTCAGGGAATAGAGTGCCTTTTTCATTATTATTATTGCACGCAGAAGATCAACTAATGAATGCAGAATTACTACAAGTAACAAGTGAAGAAGTAGTAGCTTTATATCAGAGATTAGAAAAAATTGAAAAAGCATAAGAATGAAACAAAATAGTGGGGGAATATATATGAAACGTGTGTATTTATTTTGTAATGCAGGAATGTCAACAAGTCTAGTGGCTAGTAAAATGCAAGAAGTTGCAAATCATCATCAATTGCCAATAGAAGTAAAGGCATTTCCTGATGTTCAGTTAGATTCTGTTGTTCAGGAATTTCATCCGGATGTCATTTTGTTGGGTCCTCAAGTGAAATTCAAATTTAATGCTACTCGTGAAAAATACGAACCTATGGGTATTCCTGTAGAAGTGATTAATTTAGAAGATTATGGGAATGTCAATGGGGAACGTATTTTGAAACGCGCGATTCAACTGATTAAAAGTAAAAAATAGGGGGAGAAGTTATGTTTGATACATTAGAAAAAGTAATGGGAAGTTCCGCGGAGAAATTGGGCAATAATAAAGTTTTAATTGCGATTCGGGATGGTTTTTTAGTTTCGACTCCATTAATTATTGTTGCATCCATTTTTCTAGTAATCGCAAACTTTCCAATTCCAGGATATGTTGATTTCTTAGCACAATTTTTTGGTCAAGGTTGGCCAAATAAAATGGATGCTGTCATTGATTCAACATTTAGTGTTTTAGGGTTATTAGGAGCTTTTGGAATTGGGTATGCATATGCTCGTCAATTGGAAAATGATCCAGTCGCAGGAGGAGCGGTTGCTCTTGTATGTTTCCTTATTATTACGCCAAAATCACATCCAGATTTTGTGAATGCTGCTAATGGTAAGGTGTTTAATGGATTTGCGTTAGGTCATTTAGGGTCAGCAGGAATGTTTTTAGCCATGATAACAGCTATTATTTCTGTAAAAATTTTTGTGACGGTTAAAAACAAAGGTTGGGTTATTAAAATGCCTGATGGTGTTCCACCAGCTGTAACTCAATCATTTGCAGCATTAATTCCAAGTGCATTTGCAATGTTCTTCTTCTTTGTAGTGTATTTAGTATTCTCAGCAACAGATTATCAATACGCTCATAACTTTATTTATAAAATTTTACAAGCACCATTAATGGGATTCGGACAAAGCTTGATTTTTGAGCCAATTTATCAGTTCTTATCTACTTTATTCTGGTTCTTTGGTATTAATGGACCTGCTGTAACGAATACGGTATTTAATCCAATTCATTTAGCTTTAACAGCAGAAAACTTAGAAGCCTTTAAACAAGGAGCAACACTTCCTAATATCTTTACAGGTCCATTTGGAGATTTCTTTGGAAACTTTGGTGGTGGCGGTAGTACATTGTCACTTGTTTTCTTAATGGTATTCTTCGGAAAATCAGAACGTATGAAAAAATTAGGACGTTTAGCCATTGTTCCTGGTATTTTTGGGATTAATGAAATGATTATTTTTGGATTACCAGTTGTATTAAACCCATTAATTGTTATTCCATTTATTTTAACACCATTGGTAAATACAATTTTAGCGACTATTGCTACATTAATTGGCTTAATTCCATATACTACAGGAGCAGCACTTCCTTGGACAACTCCATTCTTCTTCTCTGGTTGGTTAGCCACAGGAAGTATCGTAGCAGGTTTATTCCAAATTGTATTAATTATTATCGGAATGTGTATTTACTATCCATTCTTTAGAGTGATTGATAAACAATATCTTCATGAAGAACATCAAGCTGCTCATTCATTAAGCGATGAATTAGATGAATTGTCATTAGATGATTTAAGTTTTGATGATTTATAAAATGTAAAAATAATAAACGAGTAGAAAAGTTGAACGTGCGGAGGTGGGAAGACAACAGAGAACGAAAAAATTCTGTTGTTTTCCCGCTTTTTTTGAAGGGAGAAAGCATATGCGAGTGATATTATTTTTGAATCAAATACAGGCAGGTTATGGTGGAAAAGAAAGAGCAGATACTCCTCTTGGGTTAGAAAAAGGAGGAATTGGCTCCTACTTAATGTATAAAGATTACTTTTTAAAAGAAAATTTACAAGTATTAGCGACTGTGTATTGCGGTCCAGATTATTTTGCGAATCATAAGGAAGAAGTGCTTCATAAAATTCATAATTTGATTTTGAAAACAAATGCAGAAGTGTTATTTGCGGGCCCATGCTTTAATGATGAAAGTTATACAGAAATGGCAGCAAATGTAGCTTCTTTTATTGAACATCAAACAGATTGTAAAACGTATGTAGCTTGTTCGAAAGAAAATGAAGAGATTATTCAACAATTCAAGGAATATACGACCATGATTGAAATGCCTAAAAAAGGTGCAGTTGGTTTGAATGAAGCGTTGAAAGACATTGCACTTATTATTGCGTATGATCAACAAGATTCAAATCGGATTTATCGTTAGAAAGGAAGCGAGTGAAGTGGAGTTAAGTACCTTATGTAGTCTACCTGGAGTTTCTGGAGACGAGTATGAAGTCCATCAATATTTGTCTAGGGAATATCAACAATTGAATTTAGACTTGAAAAAAGATAAATTAGGTTCAATTTTTGGAGAGAGACAAGTAGAGAATAGTCCTTTTAAAGTGATGATTAGTTCCAATATTGATGAATGTGGAGGAATGATTGACGATATTTATGAGAGTGGATTATTGTCTTTTGTGACCATTGGAGATATTTTGCCAAAAGATTTTCTTCATCAACGAGTTTGTCTGTTAACACGACATCATCAACGAGTTTATGGCTATGTCCTACAAAAACAAGAGAAATTTTGGATTCATATAGGAGCTAAATCGCAGCAAGAAGTGGAAGAGTTTGGAGTTCAAGTAGGAGATACTTTTGTATTAGAAATTCCAGTGATTGAAACGGAACAAATGATTTTAAGTAAAAATATATCTAATCGAGCGGGAGTTTATGCTGCCTATCAGTTGATGGAAACAATGTCCTCTCTACCTTATACACTTAGCATTGGAGGAATTGCTCAATCGATTGTGGGATATAGAGGAGCTATTACTGCTACAAATACAATATTACCTGATGTATCGATTGTATTAGATGTAGCACCAGTTAGAGATTATGCAGAAAAAACAGTTTATATTCGCTATTTTGATAAGACATTATTACCCAATGTTTCGTTAGTGAAAGAAATCAAAACAGTTGCTCAAAGTTTAGGATACGAAGTGAAGGCAAATGTTCAAGAAAAAGGGACGGATGGATCATTTATTCATAAATCTCTAGCAGGAACCCCAACGGTTGTTGTTGTGATTCCGTTAAAAGAAGAAGGAGAATTTATCCAATTATTGAATAAGGACGATTTGAAACCTGTCATTCATACGCTTCAAGTATTTTTAGAAAATTTAACTCTCCAAAAAGTTCAGCAACTTGCTTTCCAAGAAAGTTGGTGAAGCGATGTTAGAAAATCATCAAATAGAATTATTAAAGACATTGAGTAATCTTGTAGGTGTGTCAGGACATGAAGAGAAAATTTTACAATTTGTGTCAGAACAACTTCCTTTTTGTACGAAAGAACAAGATAAATTAGGCTCAGGATTATTTTCGTTAGGAGAGGGAGATCTTTCCATTATGTTTGCCACTCATATGGATGAAGTGGGATTTGTTGTTTCTTCGATTAATGAGAGAGGATATGTATCGATTCAACCTGTCGGAAATATGTGGGCGCATACGTTATTACAACAATTAGTGACCATTACAACGAGTGATGGTCGACAATGGACGGGAATTATTGGGGGACCTCAAACGCATGCGATTTCTCCGGAAGCTCGTAAAAAAGTTGTTGCAATGGAAGAGTTATTTGTCGATTTGGGTGTGGATAGTCGGGAGTCTATTCAAGAAATGGGCATTGAAGTAGGAGATGTCGTAAGTTTAGTGAGTTCTTGCCAAACGATTGGTTTGAATCAGGAATATATGATTGGGAAAGCTCTCGATAATCGAGTGAGTGTTTCGTTAGGAATTTGGCTCATGCAAGCTTTAGAGCATCAAAATCTATCTAAAAGAGTGACATTAGCAACAACGATTCAAGAAGAAGTTGGATTAAGAGGTGCACGTACGACAGCTTTCCAAGAAAAACCTTTAGTGGCTTTTGCGGTTGATACAACATTAGCAGGAGATACTCCAGCTAATCAAAATCATACGAAACTAGGAAAAGGTGTCTCGCTTACTGCCATTGATAATATGACAGTGACGAATCGTGGTTTGCTTATTTACTTGGAAAATCTTTGTAAGAAACATCAAATTCCTTATCAAATTGGTTGTTTTACAAAGGGTGGAACAGATGCGGGAAATATTTATAAGTCTGAATCGGGAATTTTAGCGACAACTTTATCAATTCCAATTCGTTATATGCATACGCATCAAAGTATTTTGCATTTAGGAGATGTTGAAGCAACGCTTAGATTAATGTGTGCGATTTGCGAAGATTTAACGATGGAAAAATACCATCAAATATTAGAATACAATTATCAATACGGAATGGAGGAGTGACTATGTGGGGAATGATTGCCACTTGGAGAATGGCGCTAGAAGGAGTTCAAGAGGCTGTGCAGTCATTAGAACAACAGGCATCTTCTGGAGATGCGATTGAAGTAGCGATTAAAGCAGTTGAAGATTTTCCCTATTATAAATCAGTCGGTTATGGGGGGCTTCCTAATGAAGTGATGGAAGTGGAATTAGATGCAGCCTATATGGATGGAACAACTCTTGATTTTGGGGCGGTATGTGCCATTCAAGATGTGGCAAATCCCATTTCAGTGGCTCGTCAATTGAGCTTACAATCGGTGAATAATGTATTAGTTGGAATCGGTGCTCAAGCTTATGCACAAAAGCAGGGCTTCGAACGGAAAAATATGTTAACCGATCGCGCGAAAATTCATTATTATAATCGTGTCAAAGATATACAAACAGAATCTTTAGCACCTTATGCAGGTCATGATACTGTTGGTATGGTTAGCCTAGATACAACTGGAAAAATGGTCGCAGGAACTTCTACAAGTGGACTATTTATGAAAAAAAGAGGACGAGTAGGAGATTCTCCATTTATTGGTTCTGGCTTATATGTCGATAGCACAGTTGGTGGGGCAACTGCTACAGGTTTAGGAGAAGATTTGATGAAGGGAATTATTTCCTACGAAATTGTTCGATTAATGGAACAAGGAATGCATCCTCAACAAGCGTGTGAAACAGCAGTGAAGAATTTATCTGAAAAATTAATTCAACGAAGAGGAAGTGCTGGGGATTTGTCAGTTGTAGCGATGAATCACAAAGGAGAATGGGGAGCAGCGACCAATATTGCCAATTTCTCTTTTGTAGTCGCAACTGAAAAAGAGCCCTTAACAGTTTACCGAGTACATCCACAAGAAGATGGCACAATGCTTCATGAAACAGCGACTCAAGAATGGTTGGATGACTATTTAAGAGAACGAATGAAGCCACTTGAGGTGAAATAAATGAGAATAAGAGAGGATTTAGTCAAAGCGTTGGAAGACATTCAACCTGAATTGCACAAAGCTATCGAACGATTAGTCGCTATTGAAAGTGTTCGGGGAGAAGCTTTGCCAGAAGCTCCTTATGGAGAAGGTCCCAAACAAGCTTTATTGGAAGTATTAGCACTTGCTGAAGAATTAGGCTTTGAAACGAAAAATTTAGACAATAAAATTGGCTATGCACAATATGGAGATACTCGAGCAGATGGGGAATATTATGGCATTTTTGGACATGTCGATGTCATGCCATTAGGAACAGGATGGGAAAGTCCAGCGTTAAAAGCAACGAAGCGAGATGGAAAATTATTTGGACGTGGCGTGTTGGATAATAAAGGACCGATTTTGTCGAATTTATTTGCCTTATATGTATTGAAGGAAAAGGGAATTCAATTTGAGCGTCCGATTCGAATTGTATTTGGAACAAATGAGGAAACGGGATTTGGCTGTGTAAAACATTATTTAACAAAAGAACAGCCCCCTACTTTTGGATGGACTCCAGACTGTAAATGGCCAGTTGTTTATGGAGAAAGAGGACGATTGAAAGTTCGATTGAGTACTTCTTTAGAACAGATTTCAGAATTATATCATTTTACTAATCAGTACTTACTTCATACAACTCATCAAGGAGTGGAATTAGGAATTAACTATTCCGATGAAGATTTTGGGATGATGCAATTAAGAGGATATACAGTTGGAATAGAGGAAGAACGACATTTTGTGGAGTGGACGATGAGTTACCCAGCCTCTGTGACAAAAGAACAATTATTATTGGATATTCGAAAACATATTCCAGAAGGAAGCAGGTTAGAAGAAATTAGTTCATGGAAGCCAGTTTTGTACGATAAAGATTCGATTTATGTGCAAACTTTACAAAGAGTTTATCAAGAAGTCGTCGATGGCAATGCAACGCCTGTTACAACAACGGGTGGAACTTATGCGAAAATTATTCCAAATATTATTGCTTATGGTCCAAGTTTTCCAGGGCAAAGAGATATTGCTCATCTTCCAAATGAGTGGATAGGAATTGAAGATTTAAAAGTGAATACTATTATTTATGGATTAGCATTATATGAATTAAGTTTCATACAACATCATTAGAAGGAGAGAGAAGAATGACTATTTTAGAAATTTGTGCAGGAGGCATTGAGGACTGTATCAATGCTCAAACTGCAGGAGCCAATCGTATTGAATTAAATAGTGCATTACATTTAGGAGGATTAAGCCCATCATTAGCTGTTTTAACTCAAGCTGTTAAAAAAATCGATATTCCTATTATTTGTATGGTTCGACCAAGGGGAGCCGGTTTTTGTTATAACGAATTGGAAAAAGAAGTGATGTTTGAAGATGCGAAAATTTTCTTAGAAGCAGGCGCAAAAGGTTTAGCTTTTGGTTTCTTAACTCCAGAAGGGAACATGGATTGGGATGCGACAAAGAAAATGATTGAGCTATGTAAAGAATACGGTGCTGATAGTGTGGTTCACCGTGCCTTTGATTGTGTAAAAAATCCGGAAGAAACACTAGAAACATTAATTGAATTAGGATGCACTCGTATTTTAACAAGTGGGCAAGGAAAAAGTATTATGTCTGGCTTGGAGAATTTAGCGAAATGGCAAAAACAATATGGAAAACAAATCGAATTTTTAGGGGGATGTGGCGTTTCTCTTGCCAATCTAACAGAAATTCTAGAAAAAACAGGATTAGAACAACTTCATGGAAGTTTTAAATCTTGGGCAGTGGATCCAACGACAACGAATGGAGAAGTTTCTTATCGCTATTCTGATAGCGGAGACTATGATTTGTGTCATTTAGAAAGTATGAAAGAAGCAGTTACTATTTTAAAATAAAGGGGACTTTATAATGGGAAAACGAATTTTAAACTGTGTGGCAAGTGATTTTAGAAAATTTTCTGCAGAAGAATTAAAACTAGCCATTCAGGCAGGTGAGGGTAGAACGGTATGTTGTGAAATGGCGATTCGTCATCGTCCAATTATTCCGGAGTTAACACATGCGGAAATTGCCAGTGCATTTGGGGGCGACTTAATGCTTTTAAATGGATTTGATTGTTTAAATCCAAAATTATACGGAGTAGAAGGTAGCGCAAATCCAATTGCACGATTAAAAGAATTATGCGGACGTCCTGTTGGTGCTAACTTAGAACCTGTCGATTTAGAAGCAGAAATGTTGGAAACTCGACTAGTTATTCCAGCAGGAAGAATTTGCTCGAAAGAAACATTGAAATCCGCAGAAGCTTTAGGATTAGATTTTATTTGTTTAACCGGAAATCCTGGTACAGGAGTGACGAATCAAGCGATTGCCCAAGCAATTCAAAAAGCGAAAAAATATTTTACAGGAGTCATTATTGCAGGGAAAATGCATGGAGCAGGCTCAAAAGAACCCGTAATGAATCGAGAAATTGCAAAGGAACTGATTGAAGCAGGAGCGGATATTTTATTGGTTCCAGCAGTAGGAACAGTTCCTGGATTTACAGAAGAAGCATTGATTGATATTGTCCAATTTGCTCATGAACATGAAACACTTGTGTTATCTGCCATAGGAACTAGTCAAGAAGGCTCTTCTAAGGAAGTCATTGAACAAATTGCCATTCGCAATAAAATTTGTGGAGTCGATATTCAACATATTGGAGATGCAGGTTATGGTGGTTTAGCCGATGTAAATAACATCTTTGCTTTGTCCGTTGCGATTCGAGGGATGAGACATACCGTTGCAAGAATGGCAAGTTCGGTAGTACGTTAAGAAAAAGAGAGAATAGTAAATGAGCATTTCCAATTTTGGAGATGCTCATTTTATATTTGAATTCGAATGATTAAATTAAAATTCCTTGTAAATGATCTATCTCATGTTGAATGACTTGAGCTGTAAACTCTGTAAATGTCCCTGTGTGAGTTTTCCCCATAGCATCTTGATAGCGAACTTCGATTTTCTGATAGCGAGTAGTGCTTTTCATTCCTGTATGAGAGAGACAACCTTCTTCTGTTTGGTACGGTTGGGATTTTTTAGTGATGACTGGATTGACCATTACGATATCAAATGGACCAGCGGCAACGATAATAATGGCTTTTTGACTTCCAATCATATTCGCCGCTAAGCCGACACAACGGTCACGGTTGGCACGTAAAGTATCTTGTAAGTCGATAATGACTTGTTTATCCGTAATAGGATTAGCAGGGATTGCTTTTTGTGATAAGAAAAATGGGTCTTTAACAATTTCTTTTTTCATAAGTTCTCCTTTTTAATAGGCTATTTCTTTTTAAATCAACATACCGATTGTAATGAAACATTGAAATTTATGTTATTATATAGTAAATAAAAACAACAATCAACGCATGATTTCTTTAATGATTAGAGGGAAAAGTGATGACATATATACAAGTAAAAATAGCTGTAGCAATGGACACAAGTAGTGAGCAAAATAAAGCAGAAAAAAATTACGCTTTGGTAGCTAAGGACGCCAGCAGCTTCGCTTTGCGAATCTCATGGCTAAAAAACGAGCCTCGGTCTCGTTTTTTCCTGTAATATAAACCGAGAAGGCTTATATTACTCAAGCTACAAAGCTACATCTTTTTCTGCTTTATTTAAAGACTTACGTTGAATTACTTTTCTTGCGGTTACGATGAATTCTACGGAAAGCATAATTATCCCAACATTCTTTATTTTGCAGGAAGAAAGAAAAAGGCACACAAAAAAATAAAAACAGAAAAAGTTGGAGCGCTGTAGCTTTGGTACTATAAGCCACAAGGGCTTATAGTACGGGAAAAATTGAGACCTTAGGCTCAATTTTTAGCTAAGAGACTCGCAAAGCGAGGCTACTAGCGTCCCTAGCTACTAAAGCGTAAACTTTTTCTGTTTTTATTTTTGTTTAGTATTCGTATTTAATAGTCGTTCAAATCTTCCACTTCAGCAATTGAGAAGTCTTTTTTTTCTAGCGCTGAAATAATTTGATTCAATGTTTCGTTTGAAACTCCTGCTGGAAGAGTAATTAATAGACGACGAAGTGTACGATCTTTTTCCGTATCTAATGTCATCACATTGGCAATAGAAGCATATTGATTAATAATTTTAGAAATTTGAGCTAATGATCCCTTTTCCCCACCAGAAATAATCGTTAAAACATAAGAACCATTATTCACACTCCAAGATTCTTGAAGCATATTTAATAAACTACTATGCGTTAAAATACCATAAAAACGCTGAGAATCATCTAACACAGCAATATAAGGTAATTCCTTAATCGTAAAGAACACTTTGAAGAACGAACTCGTAATATTGATAAATTTCGTAGTGTTTTTAATTAAATGAGTAACCGGTAAGCTCATATCGCCCCCATTTGCTTTATGACGATAGATGTGCATTTTATAAATATTTCCACGGAAGAAAGTTTCTGTTTCATCTAAAACTGGAACGCAACGATATCCAGAGTTTTCTAAAATAACAATGGCTTCTTCAAGAGTACAAGATTCTTTAACAACCGTTAAACTTTTTTTAGGAATAACAAGTGATTTTAATAGCATAGACATGCCCCTTTCTTGAAATCAATTTTCGTGTTTTGTAAAATATAGACACGTTTTCATTATTGATAATACCACTTTTTGATTAAAAAGTAACGAGAAATTTATTAAAATAGGTGTCGAAAATCTCTATATAATGGACATATCTTGCATTTTCATACAAAAGTGAGTATGATATTTGTATATTTTTAAAAAATTAACAAAGTAAAGGGGATAACTGAATGATGACAGCAGATTCTGATGGGAGTTCGCTGGGAATCCAGATTTTAATTATTGTACTATTAACTGCCGTAAATGCATTTTTTGCAGCAGCGGAGATTGCCTTTGTATCGGTCAATCAAGGAAAGATGAGTCAAAAAGCGAGTGAAGGAGATAAGAAGGCGCAGCGAGTGATGCGTTTATTAGAAAATTCGGATGAATTTTTAGCAACCATTCAAGTAGCAATTACGTTAGCAGGATTTTTCTCAAGTGCGTTTGCAGCAACTAGTTTTACTTCACGTATTCAACCATTATTGGAGAATGTACCGGGTGCAGAAACCTTAGCAATTTTGATTGTGACTGTAATCTTATCTTATTTAACATTAGTGTTTGGGGAATTATATCCAAAACAAGTTGCCTTACAATTGGCGGAACCGATTGCCTTACATACGGCAGGGATTATTTTATTTGTCAAAAAAGTTTCCAAACCATTTGTATGGATTTTAACCGTTTCAACAGGTTTATTAAAACGAATGACGCCGATTGAATTTAATAATGAACAAGAAAAATTAACGCGTAGTGAAATGAATTTTCTTTTAACAAATAGTCGTAATGATGGAGCGATTGATAAAGAAGAATTTACAATGCTTCAAGGAGTTTTATCTCTTGATTCAAAACTAGCTAGAGAAGTGATGGTACCAAGAACGGACACATTAATGCTTGATGTGGAAGATGATTTAGCAGAAAATATCGAAATCATTTTAAGTAGTTCTTATTCACGTTTCCCAATTTATGAAGAAGATAAAGATAATGTCATTGGAGTTTTACACTCTAAAGATGTTTTAAGAGCGGCAAAAGAACAAGGCTTCGATCAAATCCAATTAATGGATTTAGCGCATCAACCGTTATTTGTTCCTTCAACGATTTTCGTAGATGATTTATTAGTCGAATTTAGAAAAACACGTCAACATATGGCGATTTTAAAAGATGAATACGGTGGAGTTGAAGGTGTCGTGACATTGGAAGACTTAATCGAAGAAATTGTCGGTGAAATTGAAGATGAGTATGATGTGGAAGAAATGAGTTACCGTGAAATTGATGAGAAGAATTTCTTAATTGATGCGGGAATGACATTAGAAAAATTCAATCAAACATTCCAAACAACGATTGATTCAGATGAAGTAGACACAATGGCGGGAATTATTTTAGAAGATTTAGGATACTTCCCAGAAGATGATGAAGTTGTGGAAGTTCGTCAAGAAAATGTCTTATTAAAACCAACATTAGTAGAAAATGGAAGAATTCGTCGTATTCATGTTCACTTACTAACTCCAGAAGAAGTAGAAGCGTACGAACAAGAAGAAAACGAAGAAGAAATAGAAGAATGATATATCGTAACTATCGGGTCAAAGGGCTCGGTAGTTTTTTGTGTTTATAGAGGTTAATCTCGCCAGTTTTGATTTTTCTACGCCAAAACGCTAAAAATGGCGTAGAAAAAAGAACAATTGAACAAGCTCTAAAAGAATTACAGCTTGCTGAAAAGATACAACAAGTAGGAAATGGTCGTTCTACAAAATATATAAAAATCTAGATTTAAACTAAAAGAAACTATCGGGTCAACGGGCTCGATAGTTTTTATTTTAGAGATTGGATAATTTCTGATAAGTTTGGGCGTGGTTTTGGATTTTTTGATAAATTTTCAATGATTTTTTCTGACATAATCTTTACTCCTTTTTCAATAAGAGTATAATAAAAATAAAAATTTGGGTGAAAAGTAATCTTATAGGATGACTTGGAGGAAGAAGTTATGGGACATGGAGAATTTATTAAAAAAATTAGGCAAGAAAAACATTTAACACAAAAAGAGTTGGCTGAAGGTATATTAAGTAAAAACTTTTTATCGAAATTTGAAAGAGGAGAAAGTAAAATAACGAGTGAAATTTTTATGAATTTGTTAGAACGATTAAATGTTTCCTTAGAGGAATTCGAACAATTAGTGACTTCAAAATATTCTCAAAAGGAATTCCTACAAAAATTAGACACTTTTAAAAGTCAAAAAGACGTTTATTTATTAGAAAATTTAAAGGTAGAAGAGAAACAATTATTTCAAAGTGATAGAAATAGACGACATCTTCATAATCAAATTTTGGTGGAAGCTCATATACAGTATTTACAAGGTAAAAATCTTGATGTGAAACAAAAAAGAGTGATTCAATCCTATTTGTTTGAAGTAGAAGAGTGGGGAGATTATGAATGGGAGTTATTTGGGAATATTGTTTTTTGTTTATCCACTAAAGAAACACATTTATATATAGATTCTATCTTTAGAAAAGCTCGTTTAGGAAAACAGGATACGATGCATAAACGAATGTTATGTCGTATTTTGTTAAATATTTTTTTAGAAGATATTGAATCCAATGCATCTGAAGCTAGCCAAGTAGAAGAGTATTTAAAAGAGTTATTAGAAGATGAAGAATTTTATTATGAGAAAATTCGTTTTTACTATTTGCAAGGGATTCTTCATATTTATCAAGGTTATGTAGAAAAAGGGGAACAAGAGTGTTTGAAGATGATTGATATTTTTAAAAATTTAAAGGAAGTGAAAAAGGCTTCTCAATATCAGGAATATTTAGATTATGTTTTACATGAAATAGAATAAATCCAACTATAGGATGATTTTTTTCAAAGTATTTATGGGGAAAGTATACTGTAAGTAAACATTGGTTTTTTTAAAGGGGAGTATGACATGATTCGAAAGTTAACATTACAGATAATAACTATATTCATTATTTTTTGTAGCTTGGAAGGGTTAGAGTTATGGACAAGCTTTATTCATGCAGATTTATTAAATTTTTTAGTGGATTTAGATTTTCATCAATTCGGAATGGGAGCCTTATTACTAGTAGCGGTATATGCTGTTTTTCTAGTAGTAACGTATATGGATCTTCGTTATTGCTCCTTTGTGAAGCAAAAAATTGCAACGCTTTGGAGAGATGAAGTGAGTGAAGCTATTTCCAATACGTCTTATGCGCATTTTCATCAAAAGAAGAATCATGATTATATTGCTTGGTTTACAAGTGACATGGATCAAATTCAAGAAATGGCAGTCAATCCAAGTTTTTCTTTGCTACGGGGAATTTTAGGAATTGTATTTTCAACAATTGGGTTATGGAGTATTCATTGGAGTTTAGTCGTTGTTGTGATTGTTGAAATTGGTATTTTACTCCTGTTGCCAAAAGTTTATGCTAAAGAACTATCTAAGAAGACCGTGCATAAAACAAAAGAAAATGAGCGATTTAACCAAATCATTTCTGATGTATTATTAGCGTACGATACGATTTTTGTGTTTCAACAATGGAAATATTTTAAAGAAAAAATTCATCAAGCTTCTGAACAATTAGGCTTTACTCGAAGAAATTATAGTAAATCTTTTGCGAAAGTAGCAGTTCTAGGTGGCTTTGGCAATGTTCTTAGTCAAATTTCCATCTTTTTATTTACGGGATATTTAGTGACAAAAGGGATGGTCACTGTAGGAGCTATTTTGGCAACGACAAGTTTAGCAGGAACCATTTTTAATGCCGTTGGAAATATGAGCCAAGAATTAGCAATGGTCACTAGTGCCAAACCATTGTTTGAAAAAATTCATACATTAACGCCTTCAGCACGGGCAGAGGAGAATGCAGTAGAAACACTTGATGATGCAGAAGTATTATACAAGATAGAAAATCTTCAGTTTGCTTATGGGGATGCTATTGTGTTGAAACCTTTTAGTAAAACATTATTCAAAAATTATAAATATGTCATTATGGGAGAAAGTGGAACAGGGAAATCCACTCTGCTCAATATTTTAGGTGGAAAAATCGAAGGATATCAGGGAAATGTAACTTTATATCAAAAAGAACTAAATACGATTCCCTATTCAAAATTGTACGATTCCGTTACTTATGTCGAACAAAATCCTCATATTTTCCAAGGAAGTATTCGTGAGAATATTGTGTTCCAAGAAGAAATATCGGATGAGAAAATTTGGGATGTATTAGATAAGGTATTGTTGAAATCCATCGTGGAACAACTACCGCAAGGTTTAGATACAATGATTGGAGATACTTCCTCAACATTGTCAGGAGGACAATTACAACGCATTTCTCTAGCAAGAGCGTTAGTTCGAAATCCGCAAGTGTTATTATTAGATGAAGTGACAGCGAATTTAGATGTTCAAACGGGAACAGAAATGATGCAATCTTTATTACAAGAGGAAAATCTAACCATTCTTTGGGTCACTCATCATCTTCCTGAAGGATTGAAATCTTTATTAGATGAAGAAATCATTTTGTAAATAGAGGGATGGTGGAGTTTTCTTCCTCTCATAAGCAGTGAAAAAGAAGTGTTTTTGAAACGAGTACAAATGTATCTGTTTCGTGGATTTTTATTGACAGAATAGGACTTGTTTGTGTATGATTGTCGCTATAATAAGAGAATAGGGGCAAAGAGATGAAACAAGTATTAAATTTTTGGAATCAATTAAGTTTGATTAATAGAATCGTCATCGGTATGATTATCGGTATTTTATTAGGAATTTTTGTTCCTCAAGCAGTAGCAATCGGAACAATCGGAACAGTATTTGTAAGTGCGTTAAAAGCAATCGCACCATTATTAGTATTCTTTATTGTATTAAGTGCATTAGCACAACATAAAGAAGGACATGAAACAAATATGAAATCAATTGTGATTTTATATTTATTTGGGACTTTTGCTGCAGCATTAGTGGGGGTTATTGCTAGTTTTGTATTTCCAATTACATTAACATTAACGGACACTGTATCAGAAATTGCAGCACCAGAAGGAATTGCTTCTGTATTACAAACCTTAATTTTAAAATTAGTAGATAATCCGGTAAATGCTTTAATGAGCGGGAACTATATTGGTATTTTATCATGGGCAGTTGTATTTGGTTTTGCATTCCGTAAAGCAGATGAAGCAACAAAATCATTTTTACAACAAATTGCAGATGCAACAAGTCATGTTGTTAAACTAGTGATTAGCTTTGCACCGTTTGGGATTATGGGCTTAGTTTATACAACTGTTTCAGAAAATGGAGTAGGGGTATTTGCAACTTATGGTAGTTTAATTATGGTATTACTTGGAAGTATGTTCTTTGTAGCATTAGTCATTAATCCAATTATTGTATTTGTAATGATTAAGGAAAATCCATTCCCATTAGTATTCCGTTGCTTAAAAGATAGTGGAATTACAGCATTCTTCACTCGTAGTTCAGCAGCAAATATTCCAGTAAATATGGAATTATGTAGAGATTTAGGATTAGATGAAGATAGCTACTCAGTATCGATTCCTTTAGGGGCAACCATTAATATGGCGGGTGCAGCAATTACAATTACAGTATTATCATTAGCAGCCGTTAATACATTAGGAATTCAAGTAGACTTCTTAACAGCGTTAGTGCTAAGTGTATTATCAACAGTAGCAGCATGTGGTGCTTCTGGGGTAACAGGTGGATCATTATTATTAATTCCTGTTGCATGTAGTTTATTCGGAATTTCAAATGATATTGCGATGCAAGTTGTTGGGGTTGGATTTATTATTGGGGTATTACAAGATTCTTGTGAAACTGCCTTAAATTCATCAACAGATGTTTTATTCACAGCAGCGGCAGAATTCCGTCAATGGAAAAAAGAAGGTCGAGTAATTAATGTTCGCCCTGAATTAGCAGAATAACATTTCTAGGGAAGACTTTTTAGTCTTCCTTTTTTTTGTGTTGACTTTTTTAAAATAAGAGGTATAATAAATTTATGAAGTTTACAAATGTAAATTTAAGAAAGGCGGTTTTTAAAATGATAAAAGAATTTAAAGTAGAAGGATTAAAATGTTCAGGTTGTGCGAAAGCTGTTGCAAATGCGGTAAGTGCTGTTTCAGGTGTTGAAAAAGCAAGTGTTGATTTCGAAGCTAAAAAGCTGACTGTAGAATTTCAACAAGATAAAGTAGAAGAACAAAAAATTATAGAAGCTGTATCCAAAGCAGGATATCAAGCTGAATTAGCATAATAGTAAGGAGGAGTTGTTAGTAATGAAGAAAGAAGAATTTGCATTAGAAGGATTACAATGTGCGGGTTGTGTCAGTACGGTTGAAAAAGTTGTCCGAGATCTTCCAGGCGTAAAAGAAGCCAATGTGAATTTAGCGACTGAAAAAATGATGGTGCAATTTAATCCAAAGGAAGCAGATGTACAAAAAATTATGGAAACTGTTTCTCTAGCTGGATATCAGGCTATATTGATAAATGATGAAGAAGATGTGTTAGAAAAAACAGCGATGAAAAAAGAAAAACAATTACAATCACTTAAAGTAAGAGCATGGATATCAGGTGTGTTTGCCATTGTATTACTTTATATTGCGATGGGTGAAATGATTGGACTTCCTCTTCCACAAATCTTACAGCCGATGGAACATCCAATTGTATTTTCTGTAACGCAATTGATTTTAGTAACTCCTATTTTATGGGTGGGTCGTAGTTATTTTGTGAATGGATTTAAGGCATTGATTAGAAAACATCCGAATATGGATTCATTAGTTGCATTGGGAACAAGTGCTGCGATTTTATATAGTGTATGGAGTACGATTCGTATTTTTGCAGGAGAGTATCATTATGTAATGCATCTCTATGTAGAATCAGCAGCAGTCATTTTAGCTTTTATTACCTTAGGAAAATATTTTGAAACTTTAACAAAAGGAAGAACTTCTCAAGCGATTCAATCATTAGTCGCTTTATCTCCAAAAGTAGCGACAGTCATTCGTGATGGAAAAGAAGTAGAAGTTCCAGTAGAGGAATTACAAATTGGAGAAGTAGTCTTCGTACGACCAGGTGAAAAAATTCCTGTGGATGGGGTTATTCTTTCTGGAGAAAGCTTTGTTGATGAATCCATGATTACCGGCGAAAGTGTACCAGTCTTCAAAAAAGAAGGAAGCAAAGTAGTTGGAGCTACGCTGAATACAACCGGTTCATTCCAAGTTGAAGTAACCCAAGTTGGGAAAGATACAACATTATCTCAAATTATTCGTTTAGTAGAAGAAGCGCAAGGATCTAAAGCACCAATCGCTGCTATTGCAGACCGTGTAGCCGGAATTTTTGTTCCAATCGTGATGGGATTATCTCTCTTAGCAGGTCTATATTGGGGATTGATTGGTGGAGAATCTTTTGAATTTGTCGTAACCGTGATGATTTCTGTATTAGTCATTGCTTGTCCATGTGCATTAGGATTAGCAACTCCAACTGCCATTATGGTAGGAACAGGTTTCGGTGCTAAAAGAGGAATTTTAATTAAAAGTAGTGCCGCTTTAGAAGAAGCTGGACATGTAGGAGTTGTATTACTAGATAAAACAGGAACGATTACAAATGGTAAACCTAAAGTGGTTGATATTCAAGTATTTAATGATTATTCAACAGAAGAAGTTCTAAAAATAGCAGCATCAATCGAAAAACATTCGGAACATCCATTAGGAAAAGCCATCGTGGAAGAAGCTGAAAAACAAGAATTTGACGTTTTACCAATTGAACAATTCCAATCTATTTCTGGTATGGGAATTCAAGGGATCGTAGATGGAAAAGAAGTGCTATTAGGAAATCATTTATTATTACAAAATCAAGGGATTGCGGTAGATGAATTTAATGCTGTGATTGATGGAGTCGCTTCTAAAGGGCAAACAGCAATGTTTGTAGCCATTCAAAAACAAGTAGCCGGAATTATTGTAGTTGCGGATACGATTAAAGCAACTAGTAAAGAAGCCATCCAACAAATGAAAGCCTTAGGACTTCAAGTTCGAATGGTAACAGGAGATCATGAAAAAACAGCCAAAGCGATTGCGAATGAAGTTGGAATTGAGACGGTATATAGCCAAGTATTACCAAATGAAAAAGCAAGTGTTGTCCAACAATTATTAGACGAAGGCTATCAAGTAGCTATGGTTGGAGATGGCATTAATGATGCGCCTGCACTTGCCAAAGCAACAGTCGGAATTGCGATTGGATCTGGAGTAGATGTTGCGATTGAAACTGCCGATATGGTCATGATGCAAGATGATTTAAGATTAGTAGCTAAAACCATTCAATTAAGTAAAATGACAATGATGACGATTAAAGAAAACTTATTCTGGGCATTCATATATAACGTGATTGGAATTCCAGTAGCGATGGGAGTTTTACACTTCTTTGGAGGCCCATTATTAAGTCCAATGATAGCAGGAGCTGCGATGAGTTTCAGTTCAGTATCAGTTGTGCTCAACGCATTACGATTGAATCATAAATTATCAAAATTGGAAAAATAAAAAAGATGAAGCTACCTTAAAAAGTACAACTTTTTAAGGTAGCTTCAATTATTCATTTTTAAGATTTATGTTTGATTTTTTTGTATACGAATTTAAGAAAAGCATACAGTAATGCTAGATAAAAACAAATAGTCGATAGATGAACAAATAATAAGAAAAAGTCAGGTAAGAAGTAATATATAAGTAGTACTGTTCCTACGCCGAAAATAGTACCGTAAAACAAATAATTACCAACTAAAAACTTACTCATTTTGACTTACCTCCACTCACATTAGGCGTCTAGTTTTCCTTATCTTATCCATATTCTAAAATATTATTTCAGGAAAAAACAGACTTATATTTCAGAAAAAATTGATGTATAATTAAATTTTGTAAGGGGTTTATAAAAGATGTATATCCTAACAAAATTCGGAGTTTGATATTTTACAGAAGCCTTATTTTTGGTTGAATTTTGAAGTAGATTTTCATTTTTGTAAAGTTCTTTGAATATGGCGTTCTTGAATGCTAAGCTCAATACATTGCTTTTATGAAGAGATAATGCTATTATAATCCCTGTAATTAAATAATTAAGATCTTGGGAGTCTCGTTAGGGGGGCTGAGAGTGTTATAAACAGACCAATATTATCTGATCAACATTATAGTTGCGTAGAGAGTATCTTACAATGTCGAGCGTACTGCTATATCTATTATTGCAGTATGCCTATATACACTTATATATGTTTACCCCTTTCAGGATTTTTAGGTCTGGGAGGGGTTTTTTATGTCTCAATATGTGTCGTACGGTAATTGTCGTGTTGGAATTCCAGGTTCGCATCTGGCAATTACTGGTACTCGTTTTAATTTAGCACCAATGTCAGATAATTTTATTGATATTATTCTTGGTGCAATTAGAAAAGTTGATTTGTCTAATGTCTGGGCAAAGACAGATCATACGTCTACGATCTATCGTGGAGGAAGTGTAGAGGTCTTTGATGCTTTGAAAGCTTGTTTTGTATATAGTTTTAATCCAGGAGTTCATTGCTCTTTAGAAGCTACTATTTCTAAAGGGTGTCCGGGGGATGTTGATGAGGATACGCCTTTACAATTTGAGGGAAGTCGTATAAATGAAAAACAGAGTCAGGGTATTCATTTTCCAGTTATTGGGAAGTTCGCAGTGTACCCATTGGGATCGGATAACTATATGAAATCCATTGAGAAAATTGTCAATCTTGGAATTGATAAGGGAACGATTACTGGAACAGGACATTACGTCACTTTTCTAGGCGGAGACGTTCATGAGGTTTTTGGATATTTAGAAGAAGTTTTTAATATTTTAAATAAAGAAGTCAGTCATTTTGTGATACAAGTGACGTTACTATGTAATGTACCAGGAGGAGAAATTGATGAATAAAAAGAAATTAGAATTAAAGGATTACTTATTGATTAGCTTTATTTGTGTATTGTTTGGAGTATTTTACTTATTGGCAGTTTACGCAGGAGGAGCTCTTTCAGCAGTTTTAGCACCGATGGGACTTGGGATACTAGGATATGAGCCATTTTATGGAATTTGGTTTATGGCACCTGTATTCACGCTCTATTTAATACGTAAACCAGGAGTTGGTATTATTACAGAAATTATTGCAGCCGTTATTGAAGTATTACTTGGAAATATGTTTGGGATTATCGTTGTGGTTAGTGCATTTATCCAAGGTTTAGGAGTAGAAATTGCCTTCATGACAAAGAAATATAGTGATATTACTTATGGAACAACAATGCTAGGGGCGGTCATTACGACCATTTTCACACTCCTTTGGACAGGATTCCGCAGCAATTATTTGGCATTAGATTGGAAGTTGGTAGTCGCTATTTTTGTGATTCGTCTAGTATCAGCATTATTCTTTACAGGTTTTGTTAGTAAGTTAGTATGCGATCAAATGGTGAAATCAGGAGTTGTCAAAGTACGTGGCTAATTCGGAAGTTGTTTTATCTTTAAAGGAAACTACATTAAGTATTCAAGAGAAAGAGTTATTTTCTAATTTGAATCTTCAAGTATGTTCAGGAGAAATCGTATTGGTTTGTGGAAGAAGTGGTGTTGGAAAAAGCAGCCTAATGAATGTTATTAATGGAGTCTATCCAAATGGAGATACAGAAGTTCGATGTGAAGGATTAGAAATTTTAGGGCATTCTCTTTTATCGTTCAATCACTTGGAGAGAACGAAATATGTACGCTCTATCTTTCAAAATGCAAGACTCTCGTTTGCAATGTTAACACCTTATGAAGAAATGATTTTTGTATTAGAAAATTTTCGATTTCCGATTGAAAAGATGAAACAAAAAGTAAAAGAACAAGCTGAAAAATTTCAGATTAAAGCTTTATTACATCGAGAATTCTCAAGTCTCTCGGGTGGTGAATTACAGAAGGTGGCTTTTGCGTGTGCAAATCTTGTTGATGCACCTCTCTATATCATGGATGAACCTTTTGCAAATATTGATGAAGAGAGTATTCCTTACTTTATGGAACAAATTAAATTGTTGGGTGAGGAAGGAAAAGCTATTTGTATCATTGATCACCGATTAGAGTATTGGGACTGGATTGATCGCTGGTATCTTTTGGATGATTATGGAGACTTGAAAGAAATAAAACTCCCTCTAGCTATAGAAGATAAACACCTTTTAGAAAATAACGGATTACTTTGTACATTGCCATTAAAAGAGAAGAGTAATCCAGTAAAAAATAAAGTCCTTTTGAAGGTAGAAAATGTATCTATTTGTGTATCAAACAATCAAGTACTTCTTGAAAATCTTAATCTTGAGCTTCACGAAGGTGAGATGATAGCATTAGTTGGATCTAGTGGGAGTGGAAAAACAAGTTTTTTTAAGACACTTTTAAAAGAATATTCTTATACTGGTAAAATAGAAATCTGTGGTCACTCTTTATCAAAGATGAAGACAAAATCTCTGTTTTCTTCACTGGGAATCGTCTTTCAGGATCCATCTCTTCAGTTTGTCAGTGCAAAAGTCCTAGAGGAGCTTAAGGTTACGTTTTATACAGAAAGAGAAAGTGTTCTTGAAAATTTATTGAGAGAGTATTACTTGGAGAAAACAAAAGACTTATCACCGTGGCTGATTAGTCAGGGACAACAAAGAAGACTTGCATTTCTTACGATGACAGGGCCTAATAAGATTATTCTTTTGGTAGATGAGCCTACTTATGGGCAAGATATGAAGAATGCCATTTTGATAATGAATGCATTAGAGCAATTGTGTAAAGAGGGAATGTCTTGTATTTTTACATGTCATGATCAACGACTTGTTCGTCAATATGCCCATAAAGTAATGAAGATTCATTCCAAGACAATGGAGGAAATTACGAATGAAACTAAGAATTAATCCAAGTGTACAATTAGTAATTTCATTTATTCTGTCGATTGTCATTTTATTTACTAAATCATGGGAATTAAATATTGCGATGATGCTTTCGGTAATTGTTATTATCCTCTTATTTCGTAGACAGACTTGGTCAAGAATTGTGAAATTAGGATGTGGATTGTCGGTTATTACGATTATTTATTTTCTATCTGTATATTTACATCCAAATGAAAATATACTGGTGCATTCAGTAGAAAATGGAGTATTTTTAACCTCCTTAGAACTCAGTAGCCGAATTTTAGCTCTTGGATTTGTCGGGATTAGTCTTACTACGTCAATTGATAAAAATGAGTTTATCGCAAGTCTTATAAAACAATTAAGAGTACCAGTTGAGATAGCTTTCAGTATTTTGGTTTCAATTAACTTTTTAACACTTATTCAAACAGAATATGAACAATCTAAATTAGCTTTGCGAATTAGAGGAGTTTCAGGAAAAACTGTGTACTTTAAAGCTTTAACAACAATGATGATTCGCTTGATACGCCAATCAGAATATACTGCAATGGCAATGGAACTTAGAGGGTTTTCTAAAGAAAGAATCCAAAGAATAAACCCAAGTATTACGAGTATAGATTTAATGTATAGTGGTTGCATGATGTCTTTTGTAGTGATTGTCATTTGGTTTTTCGTGTGAAAATAGATTATTCGATAAATTCTATTGGTGAATTAAATTTAATACCAAATTAAGTCTTTAAATTTCAAATGAATAAGGTGGGGGAAATTAACTATTGCCCCTGTTTAATAATTCACCACAAATATAACTAAGAACGAAATCTATTTTTAACTTTATAATGAGCGGGGTAAAGAAATATCCTTTGATAATCTTGATTCTTAAAATCTCGATATCCATATGCTACATGTTTAATTACTATCACTCTTTTAACAGTTTTATCAGAGATTGAAAGAAGTTTAGTGCTTGTTTTTATAGAGAAATTCTCTTTTAAGTAAAGCATAATTTGGCACGTTAAATCATAAGAAATATTACTATTTTTAGGAACAAGAGGGCAATCTGTAATTCAAGTTTTATGACAATCTTTACAGATAAATGGTTGTACTTTTAAGTCTAAAAGAGTTTTATTTCCCTATACAATAGTTCATGAGAGAAATCCCCTTTGATTGGTTTCAGACGACTTAATCATAACTTGGATTTCTCTTTTTTGCATATAAAAAATCCTGTCGGCAATTTCTCACCAACAGGATTTGTCGAACACTCTATATTCAATAAAAATCAACAAAGCCTATTCTTCTAAGTTTACATTGTGGTAAACTTTTTGAACGTCTTCATTATCTTCTAAAGCGTTAATCATACGTTCAAATAAACGTAAGTCATCGCCTGTTAACGTTACTTCTGATTGAGGAATCATTTCGATTTCAGATACTGTGAATTCAGAAATTCCTAATCCTTCTAATGCTGTACGAACAGTGTTGAAGTCGTTTGGTTCAGCATAAACGATTGCTTGGTCATCTTCTTGTACAACATCACGAACGTCTACTTCTGCTTCCATTAATTGTTCTAATAATTCATCTGCATCTTTGTTTGCGATACCGAAGATTGCTGTATGGTCGAATAAATAAGTTACAGAACCTGGCGCACCCATGTTTCCTCCGTTTTTGCTATAAGCAGCACGAACGTCTGCAGCAGTACGGTTTACGTTATTTGTTAGTGCGTCTACGATAATCATAGAACCGTTAGGACCGAATCCTTCATAACGTAATTCTTGGTAATCTCCATCGCCGCCACCTTTAGCTTTTTCAATTGCACGTTCGATAATATGACGAGGTACATTATAAGTTTTCGCACGGTCAATTACGAATTTTAATTTTTGGTTAGAATGTGGATCTGGTTCACCTTGTTTTGCTGCTACATAGATCTCAATTCCGAATTTTGCATAAATTTTACTGTTGTTAGCATCGAGTTTAGTTTTCTTTTCTACGATGTTAGCCCATTTACGTCCCATTTTCTCACTCACTTTCTAAAAATATCTATAAGACATTCTTCATTATACAGATGGAAGCTAGGTTTGTTAAGTATTTTCTATTCAGAAATGCATTTTACAAGAAAATTTTTCTAAAAATGGTACACTATAAGGGAGGTAAGTATATGAAAAATATTAAAGTAATCTATTTAGGAAGCGAAACTTGTGGGGTTTGTCATGCATTACAGCCACGAGTAGAAGAAGTTACAGAACAAGAAGGAATAGCATTAGAAGTCATTAATGTAACGCAGCATCCTGAAGTGGCTAGTCAGTATCAAGTGCTAACCGTTCCGGTTGTGATTGTTTTTGTAGGAGAGAGAGAATTTGCTCGTCAAGCGAGATTTATTGATATAGAATTGTTCGAAAAACAACTGCAACAAGCAAATGAATTTGCTCAAATGGAAGATTATCCGTCGTAATTTTAGAAATGGTTTTCATTCTTTAAATTTAAGCATTTCATAATAATTATTCAGTTGTATTTAAAAAGGAAAGTGCTATAATGATGGCAACGAATGGGGGTGGTCTTTTGTATGTAGACTTATTATTACTGTTAGTAGCTGTCATTGGTGTTTTCATTTCTTTGTTCTCCAAATGGAACCTACTCGGTAGTGTGATAACAGTAATAAGTTTTGCAACCTACAGTTTCCTTCATCCATACTGGAATTTTTTCGTCATCATCCTATTTATATTTGGGTTTCTATTTTTAGGATTTGAAGTATTAATTCCAGGAATTGGTGCTTTAGGAGTGTTAGGAACAGTATTAGTCATAGGAGGGATGTACTGGGCAAACCAGGCTGTCATGGATTTAGTCGTTTTAATCTTAATGTCACTATTGTTGGCAATAGTCTTGTTAGTTTTATTGGTAAAAAGAGGAAATCATTTTTCTCATAAGAAAGGATTAGTCTTACTTTCTTCTTTAAACAGATCAAAAGGCTATTCAACCTCAAAAGTATATGACGATTTATTCAATCAAACAGGGAAAACATTGACGGTATTACGTCCAAGTGGAAAGGCTGAACTAGACGGTGAAATCGTTGATGTAGTTAGTACGGGATTTGTCATTCCAGAAAATACAAGAATACAAGTTGTAAAAGTGGAAGGCAGTAAAATTGTTGTACAAGCTTTGGAGAACAAATAATAACTAGGAGGGAGTAACATGTTAGAAAAAGGGTTATTGAATAATCCAGCAGGAGTCATTGGATTCATTGTGATACTATTTCTAATTTTAACAGTTGTCATGTTATTTTTTAGATTTGTACCAATTGGATTATGGATTACAGCATATTTTTCTGATGTAAAAATTGGAGTAGGCACATTAGTGGGGATGAGATTACGTCGAGTAGCTCCTCAATATATTGTGCGTCCAATGATTAAAGCAACAAAAGCAGGGCTAAAAATCGATATTAATGAATTAGAAGCCCATTATTTAGCAGGTGGGAATGTCAATGTAGTAATTGATGCATTAATTGCAGCTCAACGTGCGAATATTGACTTAGAATTTGAACAAGCAGCTGCTATTGATTTAGCAGGTAGAAATGTATTTGAAGCCGTTCAAGTGTCTGTTAATCCAAAAGTCATTGAAACTCCGGTTATTGCAGGGGTTGCGATGGACGGGATTGAAGTTCAAGCAAAAGCAAAAGTAACCGTACGTGCCAATATTGAACGATTAGTTGGGGGTGCTGGTGAAGAAACGATTATTGCCCGTGTTGGTGAAGGGATTGTTACCACAGTTGGTTCAGCAGCTCACCATAAATTAGTTTTAGAAAATCCTGATTCTATTTCCCAAACTATTTTGAGAAAAGGATTGGATGCAGGTACAGCGTATGAAATTCTATCCATTGATATCGCAGATGTTGATGTCGGTAGAAATATTGGAGCAAAATTACAAGCAGAACAAGCAGAAGCAGATAAGAAAATTGCACAAGCTAAAGCTGAAGAACGCCGTTCTCTTGCCGTAGCGCAAGAACAAGAAATGTTAGCAGAAGTACAACGGATGCGTGCAAAAGTTGTAGAAGCTGAATCGCAAATTCCATTAGCAATGGCAGAAGCTCTTCGTAATGGAAAACTTGGAGTCATGGACTACTATCAATTGAAAAATATTCAATCGGATACAGATATGAGAGAAGCGATTAGCAAATCTTCTGTTGAGAGTGAATCATGAATATAGTACTCTTTCTCTTGTATATATTGATCCTTGTGATTATGTCTGTTGCTAGTTTTATTAATTTAAAAATGAAAAGTAAAGAGCATGGATTTGACCAACTGCACGATTGGTTCAATCATTCTTTTCAAGAAAAACCAGTTTCGTCTAAACATCATCATCCAAAAAATCAAAAAGTAGTAGATGTTGTTGTAGAAGAAATGCCAGAAACTAAAGCGACATTATCCCATACAGAGAAAATGAGACAACAATTTTTAAAGATGGTACAAGTGTTTCAACAATTTTCACCAGAGGACTATTCTTTATCCGTATTTGATAAGGAACTCATTCAAAGAGTGTCCATTATTTCCCCAGAAGAAATTGATACGATGAGAAGAAGTGCCATTTTAATTCATACTGAAAAATTAAAACGATTATACTTAAATAATCCGAATTTATCAGAAGAATTATTAGAATCTCTTCGAGCTTTTGTAGAAGAAATGGAAGCCATTCAATTACAGGAAGAAGAAGTTCAACATATGGGCTCAAAAGGAGATTTAGTCGTTGAAACCGTTAAAAGTGCAACAAATTATACAAAGAAAAATCGAGTGTTGAAACATCACTTACAATGGAAAAAAGCAATTGTCGCAAGTGAAGTGTTATCGAAACCAAAAAGTATGCGATAAAAAGCGTAGAAAGAAGGTTAGGCAGAAATGCTTAGCCTTTTTATTTTGTGTTAAAATATGCCCAGTAGAGAGGTGAATATCATGTTAGAACAAGAAATGATTTCTCAGTTAAAAATAAAACAAGGGAATAATCTAGCATTAACACAAGAAGAATTAGAATGGTTATGGGAGAATATAGGAAATACTAATCCAGACATTCGAGATAACTTAGTCTTTAATTTATTTGGACAATTTATTTTTGAACAACTCATAACAAAAGAACAATTACGCTGGCTGATTGAAAAAATGAATGTCACAAATCCTTTAGAGTATAGAATAGAAGAGACCGGTGGTGCGACAGCCTATCGTTCATTCTCAGCACTTGTTATGGGAATGATTTTACAAGTTGATGGGGATCAAACAAGTGGATATGACTCTTGTTTAACAAATTCAGAGAGAGTCACTTGGATGCAAAATGGAATTGGTTATTTGAAAAGAGAAAAGGACAGAACGGGCTACGATGAGAAACTAGGATGGGTACACGCATTTGCTCATGGTGCAGATTTATTAGGAACCATTATTTCTCATCCGAAATGTACTCAAGAATATGTAATAGAAGCATTAGAAGTCATTAGTGATATTTTTCAAAAGAGTCAACAACCGTTTATAGATGAAGAAGAAAAAAGATTAGGATTAGCAATCTTTTTTGGAATAGAGTCCGGAAATCTTTCTCAAAAATTGTTGTGTGAGTGGATGAAAAAGCAAAACTTTGAGGAATTAGATGGAAGCCGTGAAAGTTATTATCGTTTAGCGATGTATAAAAGTTTTTTAGCAACAATCTATTTTAGGATGGAATCATTAAACCTTTGGGAAAGTTCGTTGAAAGAGGAAATGATGCTCATTCTCCAAGAATATTAAAAAAACCACCGACACAATAGTCGGTGGAAAAAAGGATTTTGAAATATTTAACTTGGGAGGATAATATTTCTTATTTGGGAATGACCAAAGTATAGAGTAAAATTTTGAAAATTATATGAAGACTCCGATAAGAAAGTGAGAAGAATCTTTGGAGAATTAAATAAAACAGAAAAAACCATCACCGTAGCACATGAGACTCGCAGTTGCGAGGCTGCTGGCGACCATGCTACGGCTAGGAATGTTTTTTCTGTTTTATTGTAGTTATTTTACGTGCTTTATTTATTTGTACAAGCGACAAAGCTTTCTCTTAATGTATCTTCTGGTAAGTTTTTACCAATAAAGACTAAAGTCGACTTACGCTCTGTATCGTTCCAATCACGTCCACGAGAAATATCAAAACTCATTTGAACCCCTTGGAAAATGATTTGATAATCCAAACCTTCTACACTTAAAATTCCTTTATAACGATATAATTCAGGTCCATAAATATAAACTAATTCATTCAACCATTCATTAATATGAGCTAAAACAAGAGGTTTCTCTGTTTCAATGACAAATGAATTAATACCGCTGTGGTGGTGATGTTTGTGATGATGATGTCCATGATGGTGATGATCATGGTCGTGATCGTGGTGATGATCTTCATCATGATGATCGTGGTGATGATCTTCGTCATGATGGTGGTGATCGTGTTCACCGTGTTCATGAGCATGACCGCATTCTTCGCAGTGTTCTTCATCGTGATGATGGTGGTGATCATGTTCGCCGTGAGCATGAGTGTGTCCACACGCTTCGCAATATTCTTCTTCAGAATTTTCTTGCATTTCTAAAATTTTCTTTTCAGAAGCATAGAATAATTCAAGACCAAACATATCTTTCATTTCAGCTGGACGAGCATCTAAATCTTGAATTTCTGCAAAAGGATTGATAGAACGAACTTCGTTAATCACTTTTGTATAAATAGTGTCATCTACTAAACTATGTTTTGACATAAAGATTTTGTCTGCAAAACCGACTTGTTTCGCTGGCTCAGTTTGATGAGTGGTTTGATATAAGAAATTTTTTGAATCGACAACTGTTAAAACAGCATCTAAGATAAAGTGTTCATTTAAAAATGGTACATTGATAAATGTTTGAGCAATTGGTGCAGGATCTGCTAAACCAGTTGTTTCAAATAATACACGGTCCACTTTAATACCGTTTTGTTCTTTGACCATTAAAATGGATTTTAACATGTCTGCAATATCTGTACGAAGAGTACAACATAGACATCCATTATCCATTTGATAAATTTCTTCTTCTACATCTAATACGAATTGATGGTCAACACCAATTTCTCCAAATTCGTTAATCACTACGGCAATATGTTCGCCGTGTTTTTCTTTTAATACTTTGTTAATGAGCGTTGTTTTACCTGCTCCTAAAAATCCGCTGACAATGGTTACTGGAATTTTACTACTCATCATGATTTCCTCCATTCATGTAATTAAATCGGGATAATTACGATTCTATTCTATTGTATCATTGCAGGAAAAAATGTCAAAATAAAAAATCGGTTATTTTGATGGAGAAAGAAAATCAAACAGAAAAGTAATTTTATGGTATACTGACAATTGAGAATAAATGGAGCAGGAGTGTGGATGATGCAAAAGAAAATCGACTGGAGTCGAGACTTTATACAAAAACATCAACATTTATTTGCATGTCCCTACTGTTATGCAGCTATTGAAACAATAGATGGGTATAGTATGGTTTGTACGAATCGTCATCGTTTTGATATTAATAAAAAAGGAACGCTCCATTTGATGAAACAAAAAGCGAATGAGGATTATGATGCAGAGTTATTTATGCATCGTTATGAATTAGCGCAGAGTGGTTTCTTCAATCCGCTATTAGACGAAGTTTTGTCACTGATTCCAAAACAGGAGAATAAACTGATTGTGGATATTGGTTGTGGAGAAGGAAGTCCGCTTGCTTATTTATCGTCATTTTTAGAAGATATTCCTTTAGTAGGAATGGATATTGCTAAGGAAGGAATTCTGGCTGCTAGTCATCATCACTCTCAAAAAGCTTTGTGGATTGTGGCAGATTTAGCACAGCTACCTTTCAGGGATGAATCCTGTGGTACACTCATTAATATGTTAACTCCATCGAATTATAAGGAGTTCAACCGTGTACTAGCACCAGGAGGAACATTCATTAAAATTATTCCTGGAAGTAACTATTTAATTGAATTAAGGCAACAATTATATAAAAGTAACGAAGAAAAACAACACTATTCTAATGAGGATATTGTAGAACGATTTAAACAAGAATATCCATCTATGAAGATGAAAGAAGTTTTGTATCAAGTAAAACTGACAACAGAAATGTATGAACACTTATTACAAATGACTCCTTTATATTGGGGAGCTAGTAAAGAAGACCAAGAATATAGTAAAAATCATCCATTAGAAACGATAACGGTTCATTTATGGATATTAGTTGGAGAAAAGAATTAACGACGGAGGAACGAAAATGGGATTAAAAGATTTATTTAAAAAACAAGAAACAGAAGAAACAGCACAAGAAAAACCAGCATTCAAACTAGGAGTAGAGGATGTTTATAAAATTAGTGATGACTCACTAGACCTAGTAGTAACAGGAAATCTTGAAGGAACATTAAAAGTAGGGGACTTTGTTTGGTTGACAAACCTTGGAGATGACAATGGAACTGTCACAACTTCTGCGATTTACGCAATGGAAAATGCTCAGCGAGAAAAAGTGTTTGAAGTAACTAATGAACCAGTGGCTCTTTGGTTAGAAGATGCAATGCCTTTAGGGATAAAAAAAGGAACCGTATTACATGAAGAAGGTGCAAATAAGGAAGAAATTTACAAAACATTTGTCAATACATTAGGAAATGTCTTTGTGGGACGTCAAGAAGGTGTTTTAACACAAAGAGATATTGATACATTAAGCTTAGCAGATTTATCAGAAATTGCACGTGTATTTTTACTATACTGTCATATGAATGCTTCACAAGAAACACCAGAAGAGCATGCTGCAAATGTCGGCAAAATTGAACAATTAATGATTGCTGTGCGTGATAAATTACTACAAGCAGATGAGTTAGTAACTGTGTATTCTAAAAAAACAGAAGAACCTTATTTATTCTCTCAAACACAACAAAGAGAAGAAGGTGGATTCATTTGTAGTTCGCCAATGATTTTCATTGCTCCAGTAGCGTATGAAGAAAGATTAGCGTCTCGATTTGCAGACACAGAAATTTTTGAATTACGTCGTATTCAAAAAGGAGAAGATGGAAAAGGAATTGAGAATTTCTTCTTAGAAACGTTCTACCAAAACGGAGCTACAGGAGTCCATCTTGTAACAGAACAAACATCTCTTGCAGCAGAAGGAATTATTGCTGCACCTGATTATACAGGAGTAGCAGAAGAAGATATTCCTGTTACAAATCCTGATGCCATGAGATGGATCTTGTTATTAGGACAATTAGGATTTCCGCAGACAGAAGAACAAAAAATTATGCACGGATTATACTATCGATTCTTATGCTTAGAATTACCAAAAGCAAAATTCTTAACACCAATTAAATTAGAAAATGCAGATCCAAATGCACAAATTGATTTACAATCTGGAGAGAAATTAAATGTTGCCATTTTACCAGGGAAAGATGAAAAAGAAGCAATGGTCTTCTATACAGATTGGAAGAGATTGAGACAAATTTATGATGAAAGCTGGAGTGGAATGATTCAGACTTTATCTCAAGTAACAAAAGCTTTCGATGTAGTGATTAACCCATCTGAAAATCCTGCTCTAGGTTGTTATGTCAATGATGAAATGTTTGAAGAAATGAAAAAAGTAGATTAATGAATCGAAGAGGAGTGTTCGAGTACGAACGCTCTTCTTTTTTATAAAGTTTCTACATAGAAGTAATTGACAAAGTGAGCAAAAAGGAATATAGTTCTATATAGAAACAAAAAGAAAGGAGATGAATGTCATGGGGGCTAGAAAGAATGGGGGATATTTAATTCACCATATTCGTTTATTGAATGGAAGACTTTATCAAAAGTTATTAAGTAAAGAACCGGATGCACTTTTTAGAAGTGAACAAGGGAAGATAATGTCTGTTTTATGGAATGATACGGAAGGGTATATTACCTGTTCAGAATTGAGCTGTAGAACAGGACTAGCAAATAACACATTAACGAGTATGTTAAAACAATTAGAAAAACAAGGTTTAGTGTGCATGGAAGATTGTCCGAAAGATAAACGTAGAAAATATGTGAACTTAACGGAATTAGGAAAATCTCAAAAAGAAATCGGAGAAAGAGTTAGCAGAGCGTTAGGAGAAATCTTCTATGCAGGATTTAAGGAAGAAGAAATTGTTCAAGTAGAGAACTATTTAAATCGAATTTTGCAAAATTTAAAAGATGGAGAACTGGAGTAAAATTAGAGGAGCTGTTTGTTGATACAATCTGCTTTTACTAAAAGGGGGAGTTAAAATGATTGAATACAAAAATGTAGCATTGCGCTACGCAGAAAAAACTGTCTTAAAAGATGTTAATTTACGCATTGAAGACGGTGAATTTATGGTTTTAGTGGGACCATCGGGTTCAGGGAAAACGACGATGATGAAAATGATTAACCAATTAATCGAACCAACAGATGGAAATATTTACTTGAATGACAAGCGTATTAAAGATCATAATCAAAGAGAATTACGATTAGAAACTGGATATGTCTTGCAACAAATTGCACTTTTTCCAAATTTAACGGTAGCAGAAAATATTGCCTTAATTCCTGAGATGAAAGGTTGGAAAAAAGAACAAATTCAAGAGCAAACAAAGGTGTTATTAGAGAAAGTTGGACTTTCTTTTGAAGATTACGCGCATCGTTATCCAAAAGAATTATCTGGAGGAGAACAACAACGAGTAGGGATTGTTCGAGCAATTATTGCGACTCCGAAAATATTATTAATGGACGAACCTTTCTCAGCATTAGATGCGATTAGCCGTAAACAATTACAAGATTTAACGAAACAATTGCATCAAGAATTTAAGATGACAACTTTATTTGTTACACATGATACAGATGAAGCTGTAAAATTAGCCGATCGAATTGCTGTGTTAAAAGATGGAGAAATTGTCCAAGTAGACACTCCTTACGAAATTCAAACAAATCCGGCTAATGCATTCGTTAAAGAATTATTTAAAGGGGGAGAACATCATGAATGAATTCATTCGAACTTTTCAAGAGAGAAATAGTGAATGGATGTTAGCTCTTGGACAACACCTTCAACTGTCGTTATTAGCGTTATTATTAGCAGTAGTAATTGCTGTTCCAGTTGCGATAGTAGTCAGTCCATCGAAAAAAATCTCTGGTTTTTTATTACAAATTGCGGGAATCGTACAAACATTGCCATCATTAGCCTTGATTGGATTATTTATTCCGTTAATGGGGATTGGAACATTGCCAGCCTTAACGACTTTAGTGTTATATGCTTTATTTCCAATTTTGCAAAATACAATTACAGGACTTCAAGGAATTGATGAAAGTCTTGTTGAAGCAGGAATTGCTTTTGGGATGACAAAAATCGAACGTCTTAAAAAATTTGAAATTGCATTAGCAATGCCTGTCATTATGTCAGGAATTCGTACAGCAGCTGTGTTCATTATTGGAACAGCAACTTTAGCAGCATTAATTGGTGCTGGAGGATTAGGAAGCTTTATTTTATTAGGAATTGACCGAAATAATTCAAGTCTTATCTTAATTGGAGCGATTTCTGCAGCGATTTTAGCCATTTTATTCAACTTCTTATTAAAATGGATGGAAACTGCAAAATTAAGAACGATTTTGGCAGCATTTTTAGTGTTAATTATTGGATTAGGAACTTCTTATGCTCCAACAATTGCTAAAATGCAAACATCAGATAAGCTAGTTATCGCAGGGAAATTAGGACCAGAACCTGAAATTTTGATGAATATGTATAAGTTATTAATCGAAGATCAAACGAAATTAAAAGTTGAAGTGAAGCCAAACTTCGGGAAGACGAATTTCTTATATGAAGCATTGAAAAAGGGAGATATTGATATTTACCCAGAATTTTCAGGAACCATTACAGAAAGTTTATTGAAAAATAAACCAAAAGTTAGTCATGAACCTGAAGAAGTGTATGAAGTAGCTCGTAAAGGAATTTTAGAGCAAGATGGGCTAGTCTTTTTAAAACCAATGGCGTATCAAAATACTTATGCTGTTGCTGTGCCAAAATCATTAGCTGAAGCTGAAAATTTAACAAAAATTTCTGATTTGAAAAAAGTAAATCGACCATTGAAAGCTGGATTCACATTAGAATTTAATGACCGTGAAGACGGAAACAAAGGATTGCAAAGTATGTATGGCTTACAATTGGATGTAGCTACCATGGAACCTGCACTACGTTACCAAGCAATTCAATCAGATGATATTCAAGTAACAGATGCTTATTCAACAGATGCAGAAATTTCACGTTATCAATTAAAAGTGTTAGAGGATGATAAACAATTATTCCCACCTTATCAAGGGGCTCCACTAATGAAACAAGAATTGTTGAAAAAACATCCTGAATTAGAAGGGATTTTGAATCAATTAGCTGGTAAAATTTCTGAAGAAGAAATGAGCCAAATGAACTTTGAAGTAGGGGCAAACGGAAGACCTGCTGAAGACGTTGCTAGAGAGTATTTAGTGAAAGTGAATCTTTTGAAAAAGTAAGAAAGACAAGAAAAAATCTTTTTGTTTGTGAGTCTCATGGCTAACTTTCACTACAAAAAAATTTATAAATGTTAAAAAAGCATGAATCGTACGCTCACGATTCATGCGTTTTTTTTATTTTTTAGAGAAAACTTCGCTGACGGCATTTGTTAGTGGGAATAAAAAGTCTGTTATTTCTTGAGGGCTTTCTTTTTTACCGTGAGCAATCCATGTTTGACAAACACCAAATAATGCATTGGATAAATAAACGCCACAATATTCTAAATCTGTTTCGTTTAACAGACGATTTGCAGAGCGTGTTAAAATATCTGTTTTTAGTAAAATAAGCAATTTATTGCGAAGGAAATTTTGAATTTCTTTTGTGCCATTTTCAGATAATAGGGCCGCTAATAGAGGTTCAGACTGTAAATATTCAAACACTTCTAAAATAGCTTGTTGTTTATGGTTAGCATATTTCCCGAATATATATTCTAGCGTATGAAAAAGTCGACTTTGGTAATGATCAATCATGTCGTACTTATCTTTGTAATGCGTATAAAAACTTGAACGGCTGATTCCAGCTGCTTCGGCTAATTTTACCGTACTAATTTGATCGAAAGGCTGTTCTGCTAGTAATTGTACCATGGCGTTTTCAATCGCCTGTTTTGTTTTTTGTCGTTTATTACTCTCTGTCATAATGTCTCCTTAATAAACATTTTTACACACTGTGTCTAAAAATGAATTTTATTGCTTGATATCTGTTTTTAATGATGTATAATCTATTTTATCAAAAAATAGACAGTATGTACAGAAAAGAGGAGTTATATGTTTAGAGAGTGGAAAGCCATTTTGAAAAAACCAACTTTCATTATTGTGATGATAGGAATTGCACTGATTCCTGCCTTATATAACATTATATTTTTATCTTCTATGTGGGACCCATATGGAAAGTTATCTGAATTGCCAGTAGCGGTTGTGAATAAAGACCAGGCTGCTTCGTATAATGGAGAGTCGATGAATATTGGTGAAGATATGGTTTCGAATTTGAAAGATAATGATGCGTTGAATTTTCATTTTGTAACGGAAGAAGAAGGGATGGAAGGACTAGAAGATGGTACTTACTATATGGTTGTGACCTTACCTAGTGATTTATCCCAAAAAGCCGCATCGATTTTAACAAATCATCCAGAACAAATGAACATTGATTATCAAACTTCTAGTGGTCATAGTTTTATCGCTAGTAAAATGAGTGATTCAGCAATGGTTCAATTAAAGCAAACAGTTGCCAAAAATGTGACAGAAACTTATACAAAAGCCTTATTTGAAAAAATGGGCACTTTAAAAGATGGAATCGAACAAGCTTCGCAAGGAAGTCAAACTCTTGCTTCAGGTTCTAATCAATTAAAAGAGGGGAGCCAACAATTAGCAACTAATTTACAAACTTTAGCTCAATCAAGTGTTACTTTTTCAAATGGAGCAGAGCAATTTACGAGTGGATTAACGACTTATACAGATGCCGTCAAAAAAATCGATAGCGGTGTAGCAAGCTTCCATAATGGATTGTTAACTTATACAGGGGCTGTATCTCAGTTAGATAATGGTTTAAATCAATTATCTTCTAAAACTCCAGAATTAGCATCTGGAATTCAACAATTAAATGACGGGGTTCAAGCGTATGCTGGAGGAGTTGTAAAACTAGACTCTGGGTTGAATCAATTATCTAGTGGAGTTCAAGCATACACTTCTGGAGTGGATAGCTTATCTTCAGGGGCAAGTCAATTGGCAGGTCAATCAGAAACTTTGCGAAATGGAGTTCAACAATTAAACCAAGGAATTCAGCAATTATCGAGTCAATTAGAGGCGTCTGCACAAAAGAGTAGTCAAATTTCTCAATTGGCAGCTGGATTAGATCAATTAAATCAAGCCATTCAATCAGCGAATGCAACTGAAAGTACAGCATTAATGGGTGAAGTAACGAGTGCTTTATCTACAATTGCTGCTTCAGCACAAAGTGTAATGGTGAATAGTCAAGCTTCTCAACAAGCTGCATTAACAGCCATTCAATCAACCAATGCATATAGTACTTTAAGTGCGGAACAACAAGCAGAATTAACAGCAGCTGTATCGAATCAAACGAATACGAGTGCGCAATCTGCAAAAGAAATTTTATCAACGATTCAAGCATTAAAAGGGAAATTGGAACATGCAAAATCTCAAGCAGAAAGTGTCGCAAAATTACAATCTGCAGCAGGACAAGTGTTGCCATTAGCGTCTTCTTCATTAACACAATTATCAGGAGGCCTTGGAACACTACAAGCTGCAGTCAGTCAACAACTTGTTCCAGCTAGTCAAGCGATTCAAAGTGGTGTAGGTGCTTATACAAGTGGAGTGGATAAAGTTGCCCAAGGAGCTAATACTTTAAGTTCTAAAAACAGTACTTTAAACGGTAGTGTTAGTCAGTTAGCGTCAGGTTCTTCTCAATTAGCGCAAAAATCTTCTACGTTAACTTCTGGAGTTGGACAATTAGCACAAAAAGCTCCTGAACTAGTCGCAGGGATTGAAAAAATTTCTTCTGGAAGTAATCAGTTGAACCAAAAATCTTCAGAATTAGTATCTGGAATCACTACCTTACAATCTGGAACAAGCCAGTTAAATCAAAAATCTGAACAACTTCTTTCAGGTTCTTCTAAATTAACAGATGGATCACAAAAAATTGCAGAAGGTTCAGAAAAACTTGCTGATGGAGGAAATACCCTTTCAGCTGGATTGGAAACTTTATATGGTGGAGTGACTACTTTAAGTACAGGATTAATGGATGCCAATGAACAATTAGCATTAGCTTCGATAGAAGAAACAAATGCGAAAACTTTATCTAATCCATTGGCATTATCAAAAACAGATCATGATGCTGTAGCAGTCAATGGGATTGCGATGGCTCCATATATGATATCTGTTGCATTGTTTGTGGCAGCATTATCAACGAATATGATCTTTGCAAAACTACCATCTGGAAGACATCCAGAAACACGTTGGGCTTGGTTTAAAGCTCGCTTAGAAATTAATGGAATGATTGCTGTATTAGCAGGAATACTTGTTTATGGTGGAGTACACTTGATAGGATTAACAGCAGTCCATGAAATGAAAACACTATTATTGATTCTATTAGCGAGTGTAACATTTATGTCAATAGTAACTGCACTAACGACATGGAATTCTCGTGTGGGAGCCTTCTTCTCGCTTATCTTATTATTATTACAATTAGCATCAAGTGCGGGGACGTATCCTCTTGCATTGACGAATGATTTCTTCAAAACGATCAATCCATGGCTTCCGATGAGTTATTCAGTATCAGGATTACGTCAAACGATTTCTATGACAGGAATGATTCAAGAACAGGTTGTATTCTTAAGTGTGACACTAGTCATCTTTATGGGATTAGGTGTTCTTGCATATCGACCTGGTGTGGGGGAAGAGTAGAATTTAGGATGAATTAACGACTTTTACTGTTAGATTTCTTCTAATAGTTAAAAGTCGTTTTTTATATTTTTGATTCACTATTCTTATACTAGGTATTGATTACAAAGGGATAAAGTAGGAAAATAATAGGAAATAAATTCTGTGTTTCTATAATTGAAATTTGTAATTGGACGAGTAAAAAATAAAACTTCCACAATGTTCTGGAAAAAAGTTGACTTAATATATTTTTGCAAGCGGTTTAAAATGGAAATGTGGAAATGGTTGGAGGGTGATTTTAATGAATAATAGACAGGTGGATCTATTGAATCGGTTAATTCAAGAAAATGAGCCTGTGACAGGAAAGGTGTTAGCTCAACAGTATCTGGTTTCCACTAAAACGATTTACAATGATATTTCAGTAATTAATCAATATTTAAAAGCTTTTTCTTCAGAAATAAAGAAAAAACCTAGTACGGGGATTTATATTGAAATAGATGAAAAATACAAAGAACAATTGAAGAAAACTTTTCAAACTTCACAAAAGACGAATAAGCAAAATGAAGAGTATAAATTATTATCTACATTTATGTTGAAAAATGAAATTGATATCTTAGATTGTTCAATTGAAAATTTCACGAGTGAATCAACTATAAGAAGAGAAATTCATGAACTGGAAAAAGAAATTAATAAGAATGGAATCAAATTGATTAAACATCAAGGGAAAATTTCATTGGATGGTTTGGAAGACAATATTAGAAAATTCTTTCGTAATAAGCTGTTAAGTGGATTAATTCATTTTAATTTAATAGGATTATCGAATTATGGATGTATTAATCAGAATAGAGTTCAAGAAATTATCCAAATTATGAATCAGTTGTTAGAAAAATATAAATTTTCAGTTTGTTATGAATATCGTCATTATTTATTAATGGACTTGGTCATTTTTGATATTCGTTGGAAACACGGATATTTTATAGAACAACAAAATGATTTAGATAGCAATAATCCTAAAATAATTGAAACATACTTGTTAGCTAGAGATTTATTGAATGAAGTTTCTGGAAAAGAAGTTGCCGAGAAGGAAATCATTTCTCTTTCTCAGAGCTTAATTACTATTGGGAATTATGAAAATACTTATTTAGAGTCCAATGCTCAAATTGAGAAAACAGTCGATGAATTTATAGACTTAGTTGGTGAGTTAGCGGGTATTCATTTTGAGCAAGACGATTATTTACGAGGAATGTTAATTAATCATATCCCAGCAATGATTATGAGATTGCGAAATAAAATTCATTTGAAAAGTGATTTGATGGAAGAAATTAAGTACCAGTATGGAGTCTTGTATAACTTTGTTTGGTTATCAGGAAAAGTTTTTAAGAATAATTTTAACGTTGAATTAACAGATAATGAAGCAGCACTTTTAACCATACATTTGGAGATATCAGTAGAAAAGATAAAAAAACCAATGAATATCTATGTGATATGTCCTCACAGTTTAGCAACATCGGAATTATTATTGAATCAAGTTAGAAAAATAACAGGTCAGTACGAACATATTTATAAAGTTGAATATTCCAAAGCAAGCTCTTTAGATATTAGCATAAACGACTTAGTGATTAGTTCTGTGGAATTAAAGAATGTGTCGTTTCCTTACATTCATGTTGGAACGATTATGAAAGAAGATGATTTACTAAAAATCCAAAGAAAATTTTTAGCCAATACAATGGAGCAAACACAATATAACTTTTTAACGAAAAATGATGAAGAATATACGAATCGACTTATAAAAAAATTACTTGGAAAATCAGTATATATCAGAGAAAAAGTAAGCAGTGTGGAAAAGTGTTTATCAAAGATTATTCAATTGGCTAATGAGAAAAATCTTGAAAATATAAAATTTGAAAAGACTATACGGCATAGAGAAAATTTAGGAATTACAAGTACTTATACAGGTATAGCACTTCCTCATGCAAATCCAAAAGAGGTTCAAACTAGTGAACTGATTATGATGACATTAGAGAAACCAATCTATTGGGGACAAAATTTAGTTAAAGTCGTAATGTTAATTGCAATTGCAGAAAAGGAATTAGAGTTTTATAAAGATGCTTTAAAAGTTATTTATTCTAAGATTGATAGTTTTTCTTATATACAGAACTTATGGAAGAGCGAAGATTATGAGAGTTTTATGACGGCATTATTTTCAGAAGCTAACTTTGAATCAATTTTATAAGGAGTGAAAAAGATGACAATTATATCACAGTTAGTCAATAAACAATTAATTAATTTAGAAGGAGTGGGTGAAAACCAAAAAGATTTATTACAGCAATTATCAAAAACTTTGTTTGATAAAGGGTTTGTAACTGATGGATTTGCAACTGCAATTGTGGAAAGAGAGGAGGAATTTCCAACAGGATTGAGATTAGAAAAAACAGCAGTAGCAATTCCGCATACGTATAGTGAGTATGTGAAAAAACCGTTTATTTACATTGTTAAATTATCAAAACCTATAACTTTTATTCAGATGGGGACATCAGATGAAGAAGTTCCTGTAAATTTTGTAATTGTATTAGGAATTTCTGAACCAAAAAATCAAACAGGTTTGTTAGTCGAACTAATGAATATTTTTGGACAAGATGAATTTATTACAAAATTACAAAATGCAAAATCTGAAGAAGAAGTTTATCAATTATTTGTAACAGTAGAAATGGAGGAAGAGTTATGAAAAAATTAATTGTTGCATGTGGATCAGGAGTGGCTACTTCTCAAACAGTAGCATCAAAAGTTGAAAGATTATTAAAAGAAGCTAACGTACCTTGTGAGATTGAAGCTGTAGATATGAAGGCGTTAGAAACGCATTTGAAATCAGCAGACGGATATATTTCAATTGTTAAAGCAAAAAAAGATTATGGTGTTCCAGTATTTAATGGAATTGCATTTTTAACAGGAATGGGTCAAAAACAAGAGTTACAAAAAATTATTGATTTTTTAAATAGTTAGGAGGAAATAATATGGAAACCTTGCAAGTCATTATTCAATATATTTTGGATTTAGGAGCGGCAGTATTTGTTCCATTTTTAATGTTAATTGTTGGATTAGCAATGAAAATGAAGTTCAGAGAAGCTTTCACAGCAGCGTTAACTCTAGGGATTGCATTTACAGGTATGGGAATTCTTGTAAACTTTATTATGACAAGTATGGGTGCAGCAGCAAATGATTTAACAACTCATACTGGATTAAGTTTACCAGCGGTTGATATTGGTTGGCCCGGTGCGGCAGCAATTAGTTGGGCTTGGCCATATGCGTTCTTAGTGTTCCCATTACAATTAGCGATTAACTTCGTAATGCTAGTAACTAAACAAACAAAAACATTAAATGTAGACTTATGGAATGTTTGGAATAAAATTTTTACAGCAGTAATTGTAACGTACTTTACAAATAACATTTTCTTAGGATTTATTGCAGCAGCTATTATTATTGTATTAGAACTAAAACTTGGAGATGTATTTGCACCAGAAGTAGAACGTTTAACTGGAGTGCCAGGAATTACAGTGCCTCACTTCATTTGTTTGATTGCAGTAATTTTACATCCAATTGACGAATTATTGAAAAAAATTCCTATTTTAAACAAACAATTTGATGCAGATACATTAAAAGAAAAAATTGGTGTGTTTGGTGAAAATGGAGTAATGGGAGCTATTATTGGTTTTGCATTAGGAGCTGCATCTGGTAATGGTATTAAATATGCATTAACTCTTTCAGTTCAAGCTGCAACAGCTTTAACTTTATTCCCTATGGTATCAAAATTATTCTCTCAAGCTTTATCACCAATTTCAGAAGCAGTATCTGACTTTATGCGTGAAAAATTTGAAGATCGTGAAGTTTATATTGGTTTAGATTGGCCAGTACTTGGTGGACGTAATGAATTATGGGTAGCTGTTATCTTTACTATTCCATTCCTATTGATAGGATCTATCGTTTTACCTAATAATATTGTATTGCCTTTTGCAGGTATTATTAACTTATCATTTGTTGTAGGAGCTCTATTATTAACAAATGGTAATGTATTAAGAATGATTATTCATGGTTTAATTTCTACTCCGTTATTCTTATATGGAGCAACTTACTTTACTCCATATATGACTCGTTTAGCAGAAGAAACAAAAACATTAAATCAAAGTGGTTTAATTTCATGGGCAACTTTTGAAGGACCAGACATTCGTTATATTTTAGCTAATGGATTTAATGGCGATGTTATTGCAATTGTGTTAGGAATTGTATGGTTAGCTCTTTATGTATGGCTATTAAAAGATAGAAAGAAATATAATGAAACATTAGAAGCAGGCGAATAGAATGAAGAAGTTGCTTATTTTAGTATTAGGAATACTATTTGTCTATTCTATCATCTCCCAAATTATTTGGTTAACGGTTTTGATTTTACCTGTTGCTATATACTTGAATAAGCAGAATTTATTCAAGGAATTTGATGAAAGAAGATTTAATCGATTCCATAATACAAAAAAAGAATCTTAAATATGATGGATATTTAAAGAGTTAGATTAGAAATCAGTAGATTCAATGGAAAGAATTTAAGAAAGTGTATTTAGAAACCAACTGTCTAATTTGTTTAATTTAATACTTAATCGTAGTAAAAAATCATATGACTCAACAATTAAATTAAGACGAAATGAGTATAATTTATTAAAATTTAAACAAATTAGGTTGACGTCAGTTAAGAAAACGGTTACTATTATGTTGGATAAACAAAATTTTTTCAAGTACGGCTGAATATTATTACAGTTAAAGAAGGGGAATAATTATGGGGTATCCTAAGTTTATTGAAGAATTATGTCAAGTAACATATGACATGTGGAATAAAGGCTGGGACGAGTACAACGGCGGAAACGTTAGTTATCGTTTAACAGTCGAAGAAGCTGAAAATCTTGAAAGCAGCTTGGCTGGTACAGAATATACGTACTATGCTGAAAATAGAAAAGAAGTGGAAGTTTTAGATGTTCCAGAACATGTAAGAGGAGAATATATCTTAATTACAGCTTCTGGAAGTCATTTTAGAACATTACATTCACAACCACATGCGGATACAGGGATCATTCAATTAACAGATAAAGGTTATCAAGTAGTTGCAGGTTTTGTTACTGGAAAACGTCCTACAAGTGAAATTTTCATGCATGTATTATCTCATGCAGCTAGATTAAAACAAAACCCAAATCATAGAGTAGTAATTCATAATCATGCAACAAATGTTGTGACATACTGCTTATTAAATGATGTAACAACTGAATCTCTATCATTAGATTTATGGTCAGTTTTAACTGAATCAATCGTAGTATTCCCTGATGGAATTGCCGTTCTACCATGGGAAGTACCAGGAACTCAAAAAATTGGTTCTGCTACAGCAAAAGAATTAGAAACTCATCGTTTAGTTGTTTGGAGTAAACATGGAGTTCTTTCAACTGGTGTAGATTATCAAGATTGCTTCGGCTTAATTGAAACTGCTGATAAAGCAGCCCATATTGCATTAGATGTTCAAAGAGTTAGTGGTAAGAGCATTTATGAAAGTAATGTTCTATCTAAAGAAGACTTGAAGAAAATCTGCGCAGTTCTAAAAGTACCGGAAAGATATTTAGACTAATTTGAATAATTTTGTAACCTGTTGGTAAAACCAGCAGGTTTTTTTAGTTGTTACGGAAATAACGATAAAAATTGTATAAAACTGTGAAAATAGTAACAAATGATAACAACCTGATTTTTTCATAGGAATAGAATGTAAACAACAAATCAAAGGAAGTGATTTTATGAATTTTTCAGGAAAAGTTGCTATCGTGACAGGTGGAGCAAATGGGATTGGAAAAGAAGTAGTAAGAGGAATTGTTGAAGGTGGAGGTTTTGTAGTCATTGCAGATATTAATGAAGCTGCTGCTACAAAAACAGTAGCCGAGTTTGGAGCGGAACATACTGCGTTTGAATACATGGATTTAGGCAATCATGAATCCATTGTTGCAAGTATGAACAAAATTCTATCTGAACGGAAAGTAGATGTTTTAGTCAATTGTGCAGGAGTGATTAGTGCGAAACCTTTCGATCAATTGACGTATGAAGAATGGGAAAGAACAATTCGTATTAATCTTTCTGGATGTTTCTCAACGATTAGCACGATTTTCCCTCACTTTATTGAAAATAAAGGCGGTAGAATTGTCAATGTTTCTTCCGTTGCTGCAAAATTAGGGGGAGGTCTTCTAGGAACTGCAGCGTATGCTTCTTCTAAAGCAGGCTTGAATGGATTAACAAAAGCTGTTGCTAAAGAAGGAGGAAAATACAATATTGCTTGTAATGCAGTATGTCCATCATTTACAAGAACAGATATGACAACGGTGCTTTCTGAAGATAAAGAAAAGAGCCAAAAAGTGATTAGTATGATTCCTTTAGGACGTCGTGCAGAACCTGTTGAAATTGCTCAAATGATTTTATTCTTCGCTAGTGATTTGGCAAGCTTTATTACTGGAGAAATCGGCGACTGTGATGGTGGTATTACATTAGATGGTTGATTTTTCTTCCGCTCGATAAAATTTTCAAAAAGGTATGTGAATGCAATGAAAAAGATTAAAATTCCTGGGGATACTATTATTGTACCAATGTTTATTGGATGTTTTATTAATACATTTATTCCTCAAATCTTGCAAATTGGTGGATTTACAACACCGATTGTAAAAGGTGCTGGGCCATTGGTTGGAGCGTTCTTATTTGTCATTGGGGGAACGATTTCCCTTAAAAATACACCGAAAGCTGTTGTTCGTGGCGCATCCATTATTATCGCCAAAATTATTGTATCAATTATTCTAGGATTATTAGTGGCGAAAGTGTTCAATGATAATTTCTTAGGGTTGAGTGCAGTAGCGGTAATTGGAGCAATTTCAGTAGCGAATAATGCGATGTATGCTGGAATTGTAGAAGTATACGGTGATGAAATTGATGCTGGTGCTGTTGGAATTACAACTTTAAGTGTTGGTCCAATGGTAACAATGGCGGTGTTAAGTACCGCAGGGTTGGCAAATATTTCTATTTGGAACTTGATTGGAACGATTTTACCACTAATCATTGGGATTATTTTAGGAAATGCTTTTCCTTATATGAAGAAAGTTCTCTCAAATGGAATTACAGCGATTATTATCGTCGTAGGATTTTGTTTAGGGGCAAATATGAACTTTGGACAAATTCTTGAAGGTGGACTTCCTGGCATTTTACTAGGTGTAATTACAACTTTAATTGGTGGGATTGCAGCGATTGCTGCAGATAAATTGTCTGGAGGAAATGGAGTTGCAGGTGCGGCGATTTCTAGTACGGCTGCAAGTGCTATTGCGACGCCAGCGGCACTTTCTGCGGTAGATGCTTCCTTTAAAGCGATTGAAGCAACTGCTACGACTCAAATTACTGCTTCCGTTATCGTGACGGCTATATTAACACCAATTTTAACGGCGTATATCTCTAAACGAGTTCAGCAAAAAGACAAGAATGTGGCATAACAAAAACCACTCCGTAACGTTAAGCGGAGTGGTTTTACTTTAATCTAAGAAATATGTATGTTTAGCTTTCCATTCTAGTACTTTAATATGAATCCAAAATCCGTAAATTCCTAAAGTAATAATACATAAGAAAAACCATTTGATCCAATTCCCAAATAATTCGAGAGCAGTGCCATCAAATCCAAGTCGACGCCCTTCAATCACTGTGTGTTCAATTTCCCATTTATACATAATGCAGATTGCCCAAGGAGTTCCTAATCCAAAGGTTAGTGTAATAATAAAAAATGAAATGATGTAACTTAGAATATACGTTAACATTCCGCCATCAAAATAACTTTTTTGCATGATAATTCCTCCCTTAATGAGTTGTGTGTAGTGTAGCATGTAGGAGGATTTTTTGTCAAAAAATTATAAAAAGGTAAAATATCAGGCGAATGGATAACGCCAGTTGTAATGTTTTCGGAAAAGGTATAAACTAAAGAGGATATAGAAATGGGGGTTGAGTGATGCAATTTAATTGGAGTAGTTTAGGTGCTTGGAGCAGTATTCGTAATGTTGTGGATATTGTCATTGTTTGGTACTTATTATATAATCTATTACTCATTGTTAAAGGAACAAGAGCGGTTCAACTAATGAAAGGACTAGCAGTGATTGCTGGTGTGAAATTCATCAGTTATATGTTTGGTTTAATTACTCTTGATTGGATTATGAATTTAGTAATTCAATGGGGAGTTGTTGGAGCAATTATTGTTTTTCAACCAGAAATTCGAAGAGGCTTAGAACATATTGGACGTTCGAACTTTTTCTCTAGAAAATCTTCTGGAACGAATCAAGCTCAAAGAATGATTGAAGAGTTAAATATTTCTGTACAATATATGGCAAAGCGAAGAATTGGAGCTTTAATTTGTATTGAGCAATCGAATTCTTTAGAAGAGTATATTAATACAGGAATTGCGTTACAATCACGAATTTCAAATCAATTAATGACGCAAATTTTTATTCCAAACACACCTCTTCATGATGGTGCAGTCATTATTCGTGGTCATGAAGTGGAAGCGGCAGCGTGTTATTTACCATTATCCGAAAGTAAATTTATTCCGAAAGAATTAGGAACAAGACACCGTGCAGCTATCGGATTAAGTGAAGTAACGGATGCTTTAATTATTGTTATTTCAGAAGAAACTGGGAAGGTTAGTGTGGCCTTACGTGAAAAATTATTACGAGAGTTAACTCCAGATCAGTTTGTTGAAGTTTTAAGTGAACATTTAATTGCAACAGAAACTTCTCAGAAGGATTCAACCATTTTAACAATGATTATCGATTTCTTTAGAGGAGGTCGTATGAATGATTAGTAAATGGATGACAAAGAAATCATTTTTAGTATTTCTATCGTTTATTTTAACAATGGCATTATTTGTATATGCAAGTGATTTAAGTCCAAATCGACAATCATCTTCTGTATCTATCCAAACAACTTCTAATACGATTGGAAATGTGCCAGTATATGTCGATATGGACAGTCAATTATATACGGTAACAGGTTTGCCTGAATCTGTGACATTAAGAATCGAAGGTTCAAGTAGTTCCTTATTGACGGTTGTAGGGAATGGTTCGTATCGTGTAAAAACTCCCAATTTAAATGAATTAGGTTCTGGAAAACATACAATATTACTACAAGTAACAGGGTTACCCCCAGGAGTAAAAGGGACTGTTTCTCCAGAAACAGTGGAAATTGTAATAGAGAAGAAGGCGACGATTGAATTACCGGTTTCAGTAAATGTTAATCGTGGAAGTTTACCAGGTGCTTATAAAAATGGACAAGCTATGGTAAATCCTGCTAGAGTAACTATTTCTGGTCCAGAATCACTTGTGAATCAAGTTGAAAATGTATTAGCAACTGTTACGGTTCCAGAAAGTACAAAAGCAGATTTTACAGCTTCAGTGGTCGCACAAGCAATCGATGCAACAGGGAAACCTTTAGCCGTTAAAGTGGAACCTGATCATGTACAAGTGAGAATTCCCATTACAACAAATAGTAAGAAAGTACCTTTAGTATTAACAACTACGGGTAGTGTAGGAACTCAATATACCTATCAGTTGAAATCAGATATCAAAGAGGTTACAATTTTAGGAGCTCAAGAAATATTAGATCGATTGACAGCCATTCCTGTAGTAATTGATGTCAGTCAAATCACAAAAACAACGACACAAGTAGTGAAATTAACGCTACCAACAGGAGTCGATAGTGTCAATCCAGAAAATATATCTGTAGAAGTTGTAGTCACACCTATGACAACACAAACGACAGAAACAACACAGAAAACGACAACAACAACAAGACAATAGAAAATGATAGACTTTTAAAGGAGATTGAATATGGGCAAATATTTTGGAACAGATGGTGTAAGAGGAGTAGCAAATGCAGAATTAACACCAGAATTAGCATTTAAATTAGGACGTTTTGGTGGCTATGTCTTATTACAACAAGCAGGTGGAGATAAACACCCACGTGTTTTAGTCGGAAGAGATACTCGTATTTCAGGACAATTATTAGAACATGCGTTAATTGCAGGTTTATTATCTGTCGGTATTGAAGTAATGCAATTAGGTGTTATTCCAACGCCAGGAGTGTCTTATTTAACAAGAGTGCAAGGAGCAGTGGCGGGTGTCATGATTTCTGCCTCTCATAATCCAGCACAAGATAATGGGATTAAATTCTTTGGATCAGACGGCTTTAAATTATCTGACGAAACAGAAGCAGAAATTGAAGCTTTATTAGATAGTCCGGAAGATACATTACCACGTCCTTCAACAGATGAATTAGGAACAGTAGATGTTTATTTAGAAGGAACAATGAAATATAGTCAATTTTTACAACAAACGATTGATGGACCACTGACAGATATAAAAGTTGCATTAGATGGGGCAAATGGAGCAACAGCTTCAGTATTAAATCGTTTATTTGCAGATTTAGAAACAGAATTTTACACAATGGGGAATAAACCAAATGGTGTGAATATTAATGATGGAGTTGGTTCAACACATCCAGAAGCTTTAGCGGAATTCGTTAAAGAAAATGGCGCAGATTTAGGATTAAGCTTCGATGGAGATGGAGACCGTTGTATTGCGGTTGACGAAAATGGAGAAATCGTAGATGGCGATAAAATTATGTTTATCTGCGGAAAATATTTACGTAGTGTAGGACAATTGAAACAAGATACAATTGTTTCAACAGTAATGAGTAACTTAGGATTCCATAAAGCAGTTGAAGAAGAAGGAATGATTGCTCTTCAAACAGCGGTAGGAGATCGCTATGTTGTAGAAGAAATGCGCAAAAATGGGTATAACTTCGGTGGAGAACAATCAGGACATATTGTATTTTTAGATTTAAATACAACAGGAGATGGATTGTTATCAGGAATTCAATTAATGAATGTTATGAAACAAACAGGTAAGAAATTAAGCGAATTAGCTAGTGAAGTGCCAACTTATCCGCAAGAATTAGTGAATATTCGAGTGAGTGATAAAAATGGAGCAATGGAAGTTCCAGCGATTAAAGAAATTATCGATACAGTGGAAGCTGAAATGGCAGGGAATGGTCGAGTCCTAGTTCGTCCAAGTGGAACAGAACCATTAGTACGTGTCATGGTAGAAGCACCAACAGATGAATTATGTCATGATTATGTAACACGTATCGCAGATGTTGTTCGTCAAGAAATTGGCTTAGACTAAGAATGGAAGTTTGAGTATAAGAGAGTAACGAGAGTTGCTCTCTTTTTGTATGGGAAATTTGTATGAAACACAAGTAAAAATGTCCTAAATAATGTTATTTTAGTAACGTGATATTTTGCACAATTTACTGTTGTTTCTATTTCGTTTATGGTATACTCTCACCGTAGAAAGTTTTAAAGCGGTGGCAATCTCTATAAAGGTAGGTGATGCTTATGGGCATCTTTATAAAATCTATCGAAAGGAGGTTGTACTTTGTCAGTCTATGAAGCTTTGACCTTAGTGTGTTCTTTTGTGACTTTACTAGTTGCATTATTGGCACTTATTGTCAAACTGATAGAAATCAAGACAAAAAAATAACACCGCTCTAAACTTAGGTAGTTTTCGGTGTTATCTTAATACCAATTCTAGCCACCGTCTTTTTAACGGGCTACATTAGAGTCGAGTTCTAGCTCGGCTCTTTTTGTATCTTCATTATACCAAAAACAAAACGGATTGCAAACTTCGCAAATTCAAGTGATATTGTCTCATGTCAAACACAAGTAAAAATATCTTAAATCCTGTTAGTATATCTTTATTCAAATTTTGTAGGATGGTAGGAAATAAAAAAGATACCATTTAGGGGAAATATCTCAAAGCCATACTTTTTGAAAATAAGAAAAGGAATGGTACAATAGCGTTATCGAATATTAGAGGAGTTATTATGAATACAACTATTAAAACATGCGCACAAACACGTGCGATTCAGTCTAGGAGAATTTTTCCATTTGATGTCAATATGCATCAAACATTATTTGGAGGGAATTTAACACGGATTATTGACGACTGTGCATCGATTACCGTATCTCGTCATTGCCGTCGTTTAGCAGTGACTGCTTCCGTTGATGCGATGAATTATTTAAAACCATTACCATTAGGACATTCTGTTTGTGTGGAGACTTATATTTCTGGAGTTGGAAAGAAAAGTATGGAAGTCTTTTGTAAAGTGGTAGGGGAAGATGTTTTAACAGGTGAACGTTATTTAGCAGCAACTAGTTTTTGGACATTTGTTGCAATGCCCCGTGAAGGTGAAACGGATTTTGCACTTCCAGCGATTGAACCGGAAACAGCAGAAGAAAAATTCATTTGTAGTGGCTATGAACAGAGACGTTTGGCTCGACTAGAACAATTAAAACGACAAGGAGAATTAATGAATCATGTTTCCATTCATAAACCTTGGATGGAATCATTGTGACAGTAATGTAAGGTTATCATCGTTTTTGTTAGAAAAAATCAAGGATTTTTCATATTTGATTTGTTAAAGTAGTCTTATCAAAATTTATACGGAAGAAGATTGCTGGAGGAAATTATGAATAAAATAAATGCCATTGCGTTAAATCGAAAAATTATCCAATTATTAACAATAGCAGGAATTATTTTAACAATTTATTTAGGATACATCATTGCGAAGCATCATTATTTTGAAGTTGGAGGAGCCTTCCATCAGTTAGTAGGTCATTGGGGAATTTATGGAGTACTATTCTTTATCCTCATCCAAATTGTACAAGTCGTTTATCCGATAATTCCGGGCGGATTAACTTGTGTTGTTGGGCATATTGTATTTGGACCTTTATATGGATTTATTTATAATTTTATTGGTATTATGATTGGCTCAATAATTAATTTTTGGCTAGCAAGACGGTATGGAGAGGCAGTCGTTCAAGCATTTGTTTCTCAAGCAACTTATGATAAATATATTAGCTATTTAAACGATGGAAAGAAATTCGAACGTTTCTTCTTCTGGGCATTAGTGTTGCCAGGATTTCCTGATGATTTCTTATGTATGGTAGCAGGATTAGGGAAGATGACGTTTAGGAAGTTTGTAGTGATTTGTTTAGTGGCAAAACCTGTCACTCTTTATGTGTATACATTGATTGCAGCAGAAGGAGTACAAGTTCTCTTTAAATGGATTCAAGGGTAGAGGTGTTTTAGTGAAAAAAATAATGATTGGTTTGGTGCGAGGGTATCAAAGGTGGATTTCACCATTATTTCCACCAACTTGTATCTATCGACCAACTTGTTCAACGTATATGATTCAAGCGATTGAAAAACATGGTGTTATCAAAGGAGTAACGATGGGAATTGGAAGAATTATGAGATGTCATCCATTTATTTTAGGAGGTCAAGATCCAGTTCCGGATGAATTTACAGTCAGACGACATAAAGATTATCGGAAAAAGAGACAGTGTTATTGTTGCGAACCAATAGAAATTAAAAAAGAAGGAGATTGAACGGTATCAATCTCCTTTTTATGTTACTGAAATTTAGTTTGATACTTTTGGATAATACGTGGTAATAATGGAGATAAAATAATCCAAAATCCAACATTTCCAAAAGCATGTAGTGTATCAAATGGTATTCCTTGTAAATAATATACCCAGAATTTAGGAATATGATAAAAATATACAGAGAAAATCGAAACGACAAATCCGTACAAATACCCCGTCAATCCAGCCATAAATGTAAAAAAGGCTAATTTCAATAAGGGTTGTTTCCAAGGCATACTCCATAAAGGTTTCAAGCAAGAAAATACAAGAATGACAATCGCAAAACTCGCAATTTGATACAATGTCCAAGGTCCCATACCTAAAAAGATATTCGACAGGAACATGGATAAACTAGCCGTTAGTATTCCTTCCGCTAATCCTATCTCTAGAGTAATGATTAATAAAATAACTGTAACTGGTTGGACATTTGGAATCCAAGCAAATAGGATTCTGCCAACATAGGCTAGTGTTGATAATAATGCAACCAGTGTAATTTTTCGAATTGAAAAAATAGGCGTATTTTTCATTATTATTTAAATGCTTCTAATTTCCAATCGATAACGTCGCCTTGTTTTAAGTCAACTTGGTTAGCTCCGACTGGGCTCATTTCTCCGTTGACATCAAATAACCAATATTTTTGGTTTGCAGGTTCTTGTTCGATTCCGTTAATCGCAGATACGAAGCCATCTTTTTCAACGATTTGCATTTGTTCTTTCATGACGGTTAATAATTTATCTCCATCTTTAAAGGTTAAGGTAAATGGGCTACCTGAAATTGGTTCTCCATCTTTTTTAACATTTACTGTAATAGTTTGTGCTACTTTTGCGGTAGTTGTTGTTTCTTGAGTTGATTGTTTGGCAGGTGTTGCTGGTTGTGCGCATGCTCCTAAAGATAATGTTAATAAGGCTAAAGCTAATAATTTTTTCATAAAATCCTCCTATGGTGTTTATTTAAACCTATACCATCATAGCGAAAGCTTGTCAGAATGTAAAGTGATTTTCCATAGAAGACGGGTAAAAAATATGAAAACGTAACTGTCAAGCGCAAGTTAAAATGTACTGAAAAAATTAGTTCCTAGATTGAAACCTTAAGTGGGACATTTTCACTTGTGTTTCTTAGAAGGTAGAATAAAATATAAAATCTTATCTTCTCACATTGTGAAAAAAGTGATATACTAAGATTGTTTCATTCTAATAGGGAATAATAATTAAAAGGAGGAAATGACCTATATGGCACAAGGTTATGAATTTTCAGAAAAAGTAGAAAAGGCTTGTCAGAAAAAAGAGGCATTATTTGACGAAAGTAAAGCACGTTATGCAGTTCGTTCAATGTTTGCCGGGGCTTTTCTAACAATGAGTACAGCAGCAGGAGCGGCAGCAGCACAAGTAATTGCCGGATTAAGTCCAGCATTAAGCAGATTTTTCTTTGCATTTATTTTTACTTGGGGATTAGTTTATATTGTATTCCTAAATTCTGAACTAGCAACATCTAATATGATGTATTTAACAGCAGGAGTTTATCAAAAAAATATTCGATTAGGAAAAGCTGTAGCCATTCTATTGTATTGTGGATTCTTCAACTTAATCGGAGCAATGCTTATCGGAGCAGCGTTTGCGTATAGCTGGTCATTCCATTCGATTGATGCACAGAACTTTATTGTTGGATTAGTTCAATTAAAGGCATTAAGAGGAAATGGTCAAATTTTATTAGAAGGTATTTTAGCGAATATCTTTGTAAACGTAGCAACTTTAGCATTCTTATTAATTAAAGATGAAGCTGCTAAAATGTGGATTATTATTTCAGCAATTTTCATGTTTGTATTCTTAGGAGAAGAACACGTGGTAGCAAACTTTGCTTCATTCTCAATTGTTAAATTTGCACCTGTATCTTCAACTTTAGACTTTATGAACTGGTTCAACTTAATTCGTCACTGGGTAGTCGTTTTCATTGGAAATACGATCGGTGGTGGAGTAATCGTCGGATTAGCTTATGCATTCTTAAATAAAACAAAAAGTATTTATCATGAATAATATTAATCAGGGTTGCCTTTAGAGGCAGCCTTTTTTATTTTCTGAAAATTTTCAAAATTTTGAGCAGAATAATTGGGAAATCGGATAAAATCTGTTACTATAACTCTATCGTGAAAACGATGAATGAAATGAAAAGGAGAATTGTTATGAAAAAAACAACAAAAATGTTAGCGACCAGTTTAATAGTGGCGGTAGGTTTAGCAGCTTGTGGTAGTAATTCATCATCTACTTCAACCAATGCTGCAAATCGCTTAACAATGACAACCTTTGGCGAATTAACAACATTAGATAGTGCAGATTATGATGATGTTCCAAGCTCAGATATGATGGGACAAATTTTTGAAGGATTATATCGTGTAGCAGCGAATAATAAAGTTGAATTAGGAATGGCTGCTCAAGAACCAAAAGTGAGTGAAGATGGTTTAGTCTATACATTCACATTACGTGATGCAAAATGGTCAGATGGATCTGCTGTAAAAGCACAAGACTTTGTATTTACATATCGTAAATTAGTGAATCCACAAGAAGGACATGTAGCGCAATCAGCGGATGTGTTCAAAAATGCGAAAAAAATTCGTAGTGGAGAACTACCAGTGGAAGAATTAGGCGTGAAAGCTCTTGATGATAAAACATTAGAAATTACGCTTGAAAATCCAGCTCCATATTTACCAAAATTATTAACAGGTTCACGTTTCTTACCACAATCTGAAGCAGTAGCTCAAAAATTAGGGGACCAATATGGTTCAAATGTTTCGAATGTAGTCGTTAACGGACCATTCAAATTAGAAGGATGGACAGGTTCAGAATTAACTTGGAAATTAGTGAAAAATGCGGACTACTGGGATGCAAGTAATGTTGCTTTAAACGAAGTAACAGTGAATGTATCGAAAGAAGTAGCAACTTCTGTTCAATTATTTGATTCAAAACAAGTTCAATATACAACGATTAGTGACCAATTTGTGGATCAATATAAGTCTCAACCAACATTCCATGCGCAACCAAAAGCAACAATGGGATATATGAATTTTAATACATTGAAACCAACAACAGCAAATCAACACTTCCGTCGTGCCATTGCGATGGCTTATGACAAACAAGCATTAACAAATAATGTCTTAAAAGATGGTTCAATTCCTTCAACAGGATTAATTCCAAAAAGTTTTGCAACAAATGAAGCCACTGGAAAAGATTTTGTAGATGAATCAGGCGATTTCTTGAAGTTTGATGTACAAGAAGCTCAAAAAGAATGGGAATTAGCGAAAAAAGAATTAGGTGTTAGTGAAGTAACGGTTACTTTATTAACTTCTGATACAGGAACTTCAAAACTTGTAGGGGAATATTTACAAGCGCAAATTCAAAAGAACTTACCAGGTGTAACCTTTAAATTACAACCTGTACCATTGAAAAACCGTTTAGAATTACAACGTGCAAGCGACTATGATATTTTTTACGGAACTTGGGCTCCAGATTATCAAGATCCATTGAACTTCTTAGAGCAATATATTACAGGTGGCGGTATTAACTTTGGGAAATACTCTAATCCTGAATATGATAAAGCAGTAGATACTGTGAAATCTACTTATGCGACTCAACCAGAAAATCGTTGGAATCAAATGCTAGCTGCAGAAAAAATCATTATGAATGATGCAGTGGTAGCACCAATTTACCAAGCTTCTCAAAGTTATTTATTAGCTGAAAATGTAAAAGGCTTTGAAGTATTACCATTTGGACGTACAGTGAACTTACGTCAAGCAAGTGCACAATAAAAGAATACTAAAACAAAAACTTGAGTGACTCACATCACTCAAGTTTTTTTGTCATATGATAATAAGAATGTCCGCTTAAATTCTTTGTACTAGTTGTAGTATAACCTAGTTTTTGATAGAGCTGATATGCTTTGACATTCATCTCTTCGCAATTTAGAGCAATGACACTAGCTCCTTGTTGCTTGGCTAAGTCTTCAACGGCTTGTAGTAATTTTATCCCAATTCCTTTTCTTCGGTGATTTTCATGCACAGAGAGAATATCAATATACCATTCTCCAGCTTGTGTTTCAGAATCTTCATAGAGACGAATGGAAGAAGGAATATTGTAGGCTTCGTATAATTGATAAAATGGAACATCAATTTGTGGTTCGAGATGTCCATGGTAGCCAAAGATGGCTCCTGCAACGCTTCCGTCTTCAATATAAACAAGAGTATTCGTTAAATTATATCGAAAGTCTTCATGTAGCATGGCTTCTTCTAGCATCGTATGAAGAGTACTAGGCGAGACTTCTTTTAAAATCGGTAATTCCATATCTTCCATAATCGTTTGGATGAGCGGAATCATTTGTGTTCTTTCTTCTGGGTTTGGTTGTCGTATCATTGGTGCGCCTTATTCTAATTGTATTTTTCGGTATGCGAGTGGTGTCATACCGAGTTTTTGTTTAAATTGTTTTGAAAAATAAGCTTGAGTTGAAAATCCAACAATGGATGCAATTTGTGACATCGAGTAGTTTGTTGTAGAGAGCAGTACTTTACTTTCTTCAATTCGTATATCGGTTAAATATTCCATTGGTGTTTGTCCCATTTCATTTTTAAAACTATGAGAAATATAAAATCGGCTTAAGTGTGTTAAATCAGCTAAATCTTGTAAAGAGATTTGTTCTCGATAATGTGTTTTTAAATAATGTTTGATGAGACTAATATCTTTGGTTGTTTTATTAATCGGGCTTACATCAATTTCAAAAGATTTATTTCGAAGAATTTTAATCAGTAATATTTCTAATAAATTATGACAAACTAATTCATAACTCATGGAATGATTAGTGGCTTCGGTAACCATGGCATTTAAATATACTAAAATATCCTTTTGTTCATCTCGTAAGTTGAAAAATGAAAAAGGTTGTTCAATATTTGTTTGAGTATTAAAGAAGTTGGAGAAGGATAATCCTGTAATTCCTAGAACGATATATTCTAGTGGAGAATCTGGAGAAGAAACTTCTGTATGTTCTACTTGAGGATTAATAATGACGAAATCTTGTGCTTTTACAGGAAAACGTCGATTTTCAATTAAAAATTCTCCCTTTCCATCTAATACATAAAATAATTCCATAAAAGGATGCGAATGTAAGGTACTATGCCAATCGCTATCATATTTTGATTTTGTAATCGATTCTAAATGAAAGGATAAGCTTCTCATATTGGATTCGATAACTAAATAACGTTCATTACTCATAGTGCACTCTCCCTTGTCTGATACTTATATTATACTTGAAAGCGTATTTTTCAGCAATTCCCTTTGAAAAAAATGAAGAATTTCAGAACGCTGATGGTAGAAAGTATCAGTTTCGTTGACGACAGTCATAAAAACAGGTATGCTATTTTCTGGTAGAAAGGAGTGCATGGAAAAGGTTTCGTCAATTTAAGAGACGAAACGCAACAAATCAGAGTAGAATACATTGCGTTAAGTGCCAAACGGATGGGATGTTGCCAATTGGACGAAAAAGAAAATTCTTTGCGGTAGTGTATTCGCATTCGCTGCATTTAATGACAGACCATTTATTAAATGGAGCAGCTCTTTAATGAATTTTAAAAGGAGATGCTAATATGAAAAAACAAACACCATTAACACAAACATTAACGGTAACCGCATTAATGATTGCCATGCGTTTAATCATTGAAATGATTCCATCGATTAAAATGGGGAATCTTGTTCAAATCGGATTCGGATTTATCGGAGCAGCGCTTGCTGGGGTCATTTTAGGACCTTATCGAGCAGCTGTAGTAGGATTTTTTGTAGATATTTTAGGGAACTTTCTAAGAGGGGAAGCAAGTAACTTTTTCCCTGGATTTACTTTAACAGCTGTCTTAGGAGGATTAATTTACGGCTATTGCTTGTATCGTAAAGAATTATCACTTCCACGTATTTTTGTAACAGTATTCATCATTACGCTACTTATTAATCTTGGATTGAATTCTTTATGGATTTATATGATAACGCAAAAAGCTTTTTCAGCTTTTATGGGAATTCGAATTTTGAAAAATATCATCAGTTTACCGTTGAACACTGTGATTTTATATGCACTGTTTCGTAATAAAACCATGCAACAGATAATTGAGAAATATCGAGTATAGGCGTATACTATTCTTACAATAAGGAGGGATAGCAATGCCATTTATTCATATTGAAATGTTAGAAGGACGTACACGTGAACAAAAAGAAGCGCTTGTCAAAGAAGTGACAGAAGTGGTTTCTAAAAACACGGGAGCTCCTACAGAACATATTCACATTATTATTCAAGAAATTAAACATGAAAACTTAGGGCAAAACGGTCAACTACGTGGCTAATGCCAAGCAAAAAGACTTAGTCTATTTCGTTCATACGAATAGTCTAAGTCTTTTATATTTATTTTGTTTTAATCATTATCGTCGATATCTGCAGAATAGCTTAAAATTTGACCAGTTGTTGCATCAATTTCTAAATCAAATTCTGCATTTCCAGCATAGGCTTCTACTTCATAAACTGGACGATATCCATAATCATCATCTCTTGTTAAATGAAGTTTTTTGTAAAATAAGTTTGATACGCCAGTTCTGCTAGCTACAATTTGTTTCACGCTAGCCTGTGAAAGTGTTGCAGCTTGTGCTTGTTGAGCTGGAGCTGGGGCAGGAGCAGGAGCAGTAGTTTGTTGTTCTGTAGGTTGAGCAGCTTGAGCAGTAGATGCTGACGAAGCTTGTTGACCAGTTTCAGTGATAGCTTTTTGTTCAAATTTTAAAATTTGTCCTGTGTTTGCGTTGATATCAATGTCATATTCAATTCCATCTGCTTCTGCTTCAATTTCGTAAGTTAATGCTCCTGCATAATCGTCATCTTGAGAAAGTTCAATTCGTGTATAAGTTAGGTTGTTCTTTTTCGTATGTTCACTTGTAATAGCTTTTGCACGTTCTTCAGTAATAGATACTTGCGCTTGAGTTCCTTGTTTTGTAGTTAGTGTTTGTTGAGTTGAAGATGGATTTTCGATTTCCGTTCCAAGAATTGAACCTGTCGTAGCGTCAACTGTTAATTCATAACGAACACCGTTATGGTTTACTTTTACTTCATAGTAAGTTATACGGTTTTCATTTTTTAAGGTGATGGATTCGTATTGTAATTCAGTAAATCCTAAATGTTTTTCAACAGATTTCTTTACTTGGTCAATCGCAATCGTTGGTTGGTGTGCTTGCTGCGTTCCGAATTTAATCATAGATTGATTTGCTAAAACAGATCCAGTTAATAATACAGCACTGATTCCAGCAATTCCAACTCCTAATTTTACAGATTTTTTATTTAATAATTCTTTCATATTCATGTTTTAATCTCCTTTGTTATTAACTTGATGTGTTAAATATAAAAGTCGAACATGAAGATAAGATGAAGATTAAAAAATAAATTTAAAAGTTGTATATTTAGAATTACTTTCGACTTCAATCGTCCCATCGTGTAGTTTTACAATCTTATCGACAAAGGATAATCCTAATCCGTTCCCATGATTTTTACTATAAGTTCTTGATGTATCAATTTGATATAAGCGATTAAAAATTTTTGTGATATGCTCTTCTTCAATCATTTCTCCATCATTTTGAATGGTAAAAATAATCTGAGAATTTTTTTTCGCTAATGTAATATTGATGACGGATGTTGTAAATTTCAATGCATTGGAAATTAAATTATCAAAAATACGAGTGATTAATAGTTGATTTCCGGTATAGTAAATTTCTTTTTCGATAGAGGAATGTAATTGAATCCCTCTTTCATTTGCTAGTAGAGTAGCATCGGATACAGCATGTTGTAATAAGGAAGATAGATTAAAGTCTTTCTTTTCAATAGAATCCCAACTATCTAATCGTGCAAGTTCTAATAATTGATGCACTAATTTACTCATCTGTTTCGTTTTCTTTTCGATAATTTGTAAAGTCTCACGAGTGGATTCTTCCTCTGTTTCTTCTAAAGCGAATTGAGTTTGAGCGAGTAAGACAGCTAATGGTGTTCTTAACTCATGAGAAACATTTGAAGTGAATTCTTTTTCTCTTTGATAGGAAATTTCTACTTTATCCATCATTTGGTTAAAAGATTTAATTAATTCATTAACTTCATCACTGGCTTCATTTTCTTCAATTCTTTGCGACAAATCCATACTGTTTTGAATTGAGTGTGTTGTAATCGTCATATCTTTTAAAGGTTTTAAAGATTTTTTAATAATGAAATATCCTCCAAGTATAATAATGACGATGAGAAGAGGGAACACGTATAAACTATATTGTAGTAAGGAACGAATAAATTTTACGCTTCTTGTAACAGAAGTCACTCCACGAATCCATACTTTCTTTTGAGTAGAAAATAATTCCATGTACATATACGTTCCCGTATCGGTATCAATTTCTTTAATGTTCTCTGTTTTAAAAGAGGTATTGGATAAATCGATGGGAGAAATCCCCTGCATTAATGTTCCATCAATAGAGTATAAAGAAAGATATACTCCATCATCAAATGATTCAAAAGGTTCATCATTTTCATAATCTTGTACGGCATCTTTTACAACAAAACTTAAATTACTTTCTTCTTGAGAAGTCAGATAGTAATTCGAAATCGTATAAATTCCTGTAAAAATAATAATCGTAATTAATGAAAAGAAGAGGGTGTACCAAACGGTAACACGTTTAATAATACTACTGTTCATCCATTGGAATAACATATCCTAATCCTCGTTTCGTGACAATTACAGGTTTTTCAATGTAATCGGATAATTTTTTTCGAATATTTTTAATCATCACATCGACAATGTTGGACAATCCATCATAGTCATCTCCCCAAACGTAGCTTAATATTTGTTCTCGAGACAGAATTCTATTTCCGTTTTGCATTAAATACGTTAAAATTTGATATTCTTTGGAAGTTAGTTCGATTGGATTTCTATCTACTTTAACATTTTTTTGATGGAGGTCGATGGAAAGTGTATCGTACGTTAAAATAGCATGCGAACTTCCATGATTTCTTCTTAAATGAACACGAATACGTGCTAATAATTCTCCAAAATCAAACGGTTTTACGATGTAATCATCTGCCCCGTAATCCAATCCTTGAATACGATCTTCAAATGAATCTCTCGCTGTTAGAAAAATAACTTTTGTATTATTTCCTTTTTCTCGAATCTTTTGTACAGTAGAAAACCCATCTAACTCAGGCATCATCACATCTAATAAAATTAAATCATATTCTGAATAGTCCAGATAATCCAATACTTCATGACCATTAAAACAAGCATCCACTTGATAGCCTTCTTTTTCTAATCGTTTGACGATAATGTCATTTAAATCTTTTTCATCTTCTGCAACTAAAATTTTCATCGATAGCTCCTTATTTTATTGATTTTATTCGTTATGAGAATACAGGAGTGTTATAAAAAAAGTCAAATAATAGATTTTACAAAAATATTTTCAAAAAATGATTGACGAAACGAGTGTATCAAGCGTATAATACAGTCAAGGAACAAAGTGTATTAATGCATTAACACAATAGTACAAGGAGGGGATGAAATGTTATGATTCAGTTTGATAAGCGATTGCCGGTATATGAACAGATAATTGCGTATGTCAAAAGGCAAATTGTGTCGGGTGAATGGGAATTGGGAAGCGAATTGCCAAGTCGAAGAGAATTCGCCAGTCAAATTCAAGTGAATCCGAACACTGTTCAAAGGGCATTTCGAGAAATGGAGGAGATGGGATTGATTTCGACAGGAAATAATGTCATGAGTCGAGTGACAGATAATCCCCAATTAATTGGGCAATTAAAGCAAGAAATGTTACAAGAAGCAATACAAATTTTTGCGGATTCGATTTATCCATTACATGTTTCAAACGAGGAAGTCATGGAACAGTTGGAACAAGCGATGAAGAGAAGAGAGGGAGAGTAGCATGTTAGAAGTGAAACATTTACATAAGAGATTTGGTAACAAAGCCGTGTTAAATGGAATTTCTTTCACAGCAGAACGTGGAGAAATTACCGTATTAATCGGAGTTAATGGGATTGGGAAAACAACGATTATGAATATGATGATGGGGTTAATTCCAATCAAAAAAGGGGAAGTAAGTATTGATGGACAAGTCATTAAAGGAGATCGTTCGAAGAAGTTAGCTTACATTTGTGATCAAATTGTCGTCAATAAAGGTGAAACGATTTTTGAAGCGATGGCTTTTATGAGAACTTTTTATCCGAATTGGAATGATGAGAAAGCTAAAAAATTATTGCATTTCTTCAAATTCAAAGGGAATGAAGTGATTCAACAATTATCAAAAGGAAATGTTGCTAAAGTCAACTTGTTATTAGGATTATCTTTAGATGTTGACTTTGTATTAATGGATGAACCATTTTCTGGAATTGATATTTTTTCAAGAGAACAAATTGTACAATTATTTACTTCAGATTTATTAGAGGGAATTGGAATTATCTTAACCTCGCATGAAATTGAAGATATTGAATATATTGTTGATAAAGCCATCTTATTAGATGAAGGAAAAGTAATTAAAGAATTTTACGCAGAACAAGTGCGTGAAGAAGAAGGTAAATCCATTGTAGATGTGATGAGGGAGGTGTATCAATCATGAAAAAGACTTTTAATTTATGGTTGTATGAGTTGGGAAAAAGTAAATTTATGTTAGGATTTCTAACGATTGTATTCTTTGTAATACAGGTATTAGTTCATCTGATTCGAATTTTAAGAATAGATCCTAAAAATATAAATGTCGAAGATACAAGAAGTGTGACGGATTTAGTGCAATCAAGATTGGGAATGAATTTAGCGCTGATGGCAGCCTTTATCATTATTATCATTGCTTCTGTTTATATTTGGGTAAAAGAATTTCGTAGTAAGGGGAATTTTATTAATCGATTATTCATTTTACCTGGTAATCGAATGCAAGTGTATTTTGCAAAATTCTTAACGATTTTATCTTACATTTTAGTACTTCAAATAACACAATTTATGATTCTTGGAGTGAATAAGGCGCTATTGCTTTGGAGATTTCCAGTTTTAGCAGACCATATTCATTACATGGACTTCTTGAATTCGGGTTCAATGTTACAATATTTATTACCGTTAAATGGAACTGCCTATTTGTATTGTATGGCATTTTTAATGGTTGTCATTGTTTTCTTCTTCCAATTAGCCATTTTAGAAGAAGGATTGAAAGCGTATGGTTGGGCTTTGATGGTGGCGTCTTTAGTGGGATACTTTGTTATTTGCTGTGGTATTTTAGCAAGTTATGTTCAATTGATGCTGCATTTATCTCTTACTCAAACGGAACAATATTTTATGACAATGTCTTATGCAGTTGGATTTATGGGCATTCATTGGTTAGTCGATTATTATTTATTAGAACATAAGGTCAGTGTTTAATGGGGGTGAGCATATGAAATCAATTAAATTTGCATGGGGATTACTCGTAATTGTTGTTGGTTTTCTAGTTTTAGGAATTGGGAATATGGTTTGGACTTCAATGTCAGATGCTCCTTACACCATAGAAACTTCAGCAGAAGGTAATCAATATTTAAAAGGGACAGTTTTTGAAGTTGGAAAAGAAGGCGCAGGAAAAATCAGTAATAGTGTTTCGACATCAGCCATTGTGGATGGAAAAGTGAAAAAACTATTCCAAACATTAGGAACTTGGAATGGGCAAGCGAGAGAACAAGCGATATTAAGTCGTATTCCTCTTTTAGAACGTTCATTAGTTGTCGGTCATAGACATGTATTACAATTAGACAATTCTTCACTATTTTATGATATTCATTGGGCTTCATATTTTAGTAATACTGGAGACTTTACATTTAATTATGCGATGTACTCGAATGAAAATAAACGAATCATTGAAAAACAAATTCCAATTCATTTAGATTCATCATTTGGCTGGGGAGAAGAACCAATCTTCCAACGTAAGGGAAAAGAATTAGGAGTCATTATTCCTTTTGTAGAAAGAAAATCGAGTGAAAGAAAATTCGTGAAATTTATTTTATCTTTTGAAGAAGGTACTGTGAAAGATGTGGGAGAATTAACACTTGAAAAAGATGGTTTACTCTTCAATGCAGCATTTGGGAATCGTTCTTATAATCCAGAAACAATTGTGTTTAATGTACTTCCTACAAAAGAAGGGGGAAAATCTTCTGAAAAACCAGAGAAAGATGAGTATTATCAATATGATTTATTTACCAATGCATTTCGTAAGTTGGATATTAGTTCACTAAATAATACAGCAAACTTCTATATTTCAGGTTCTCAAATTTATGCAGTAGAAACGACTCATCCAAGAGTAAGCGGCAGAAAATCAGGAAGAGACCATGCGGTTGAACGTCCGGAATATATTGCAACGAAAGACCGTCAAGCAGAGTTAGAAACAGTTTATCGTGTTACAGCAGACTTATCTTTAGAAAAAATTGGCACACTTCAACGTGATCCATATTCTGCAGAAGAACTTTTAAATAATGATACGTTTGTCTATGTCGGACTTGATCAAGGTCAAAATGCACTTCGAGTATTTGATTTGAATAAGAAAGAAGAAGTTTTCTCAGCAAAAATTACACCAAAAGCTGATGCGAAGTTATATTTCCAAAGAAAACGTGAATATGTGATTTACTAAAGCGTTATTGTTTAAGATAAATAGATCGGTTGTCCAAGAAGGATGACAGTTCGACTCCGTCCAACTATTTATTGACGGCACTCCGTATGGGGTGCCTTTTTTGATTTACAGTTTCAATTAACAAACAATGAATGTGGGGAAGAAATATTTATATTCTAGCACTTAAAGTTTGATAGTTAACTAACAGTGTTTTTCAAAATCGAAACGTTTTAAGAATAACATTGAATGCGATTAATTTGTTATAAAATTATCGAACTTATTGCTATTTAAAGTAAATATTGTATAATGAACTTGCTTATAGTTTTAAGGAGGAAATCTTAAGCAGTAATTATTCGTAATATCGTATTTAATCTTTTATGTAATGGCTTTGTTTGATTGATATTTATAATAAAAATGGAAAAGAGGATTTTTTATGGCGGAATCAGAGAACAACATTGTAAATGAAGAAGTAGTAACGGAAGAAAAAGTAGAGAAAGAAAACTACACAGATCCGATTTCTGAATCTACTACTTCATTTGATGGGAATCAATTATTGCAAAAAGCACAAGCGATATTTCAAAAAAAGAAAAAAGAAGTAATTGGAGCTTTAGTCATTCTTGCAGTAGCTCTTGTAGCATATTTTGGATATAGTTATTATAATTCACTTCCAAAAAGCATTATAAATGAAGTTAAAGTAGATTTTACCGGATATGATGAATCTGGTAACTTAATATATAATAGTGATGAAATTGCATCTTTAGTAGAAGAAGCAGTTTATAAAAAAGCAGGACTTGATAAAGATCAAGCTAAGGCATTAACGAAAGATGATCCTGTAGCTTATTCTATGCTTGCACAAGATAGAAAATTATCATTAAAGTTAATGAAAGCTGAATCCATGCTTAAGACGATCCATTATGAATTTAATAAAACGAATAATCTAAAAAATGGAGAAGAAGTTACATTTACAATTACAACTAGTTCAAAAAATTCTCCAATTAAAGCAGAAAAGAAAGCTTTTAAAGTTCAAAATTTAAAAGAATATGAAAAAGTTTCTGCTGAAAACTTGTTAAAAGAAGTGACGGTCACTTTCTCTGGATTTAATGGATATGGTACAGTTTCATTTGGGAATAGTATTAAAAATTATTTCCAATTAAATTCAAGCAATAGTTATTCTAATTTAAAAAATGGGGATAAAATCACTTTAACCGTAAATGACAGTTATATTAAAACTTTAAAAGAAAGTGGAAAAATTATTGATAACAAAAATGTAGACATTACAGTTTCTGGATTAAAAGAAATAAAAGATATTAAGAATTTTGAAGATTTAATCAAGAAAAATGATGATTATGTTAAATCAGAACATAAAAATGATTCTTATGATACTTATACAATAGAATCTCAAGGAAGTTATATGAGAATCAATGTAAATAATTACGACAAGGGAAGTATTTCTTTAGTTACTATTTATAAAGTAACAAAAACTGATAGTAAGGATAATAAATCTGTGAAATATAAATACTACGGTTACTCAGCATATCTATTAAAAGATGGTAATTTAGATATAGACACAGCTTCTAAAATTTCAGATCATTGGGGAACTAAAGATTTAGAAGGATTAAGAGCTCAACTATCTTCGGATGGATATAAAGTATATGAAGGTAAAAAAGAGTAGCTATTTAATCATTACAATTTTACCCTGATTCTAGTGTTTCTTCTATGTTTTGTGAAAGATGTATAAAGGGGAAACTTTATAAAATAGCGATAATAACCTTGAGGATAGAAAAAGGAGGAATTCAATATGGCAAAAGTAAATTATGAAGGACCAGAGCAGTTTAGACCATTAGGAGCGTGGGAATATTTTGGCTATTCCATTCTTTACAGTATTCCACTGATAGGGGTTATTATGATGATTATTTTTAGTTTTAACGATTCAAATATCAATCGCCGAAACTTTTCAAGATCATTCTTTTGTGGATTTGTCGTGTTTATCGCTGTAATCGCGTTATTTGGTGCTACAGGATTTTTTACACACTTGTCGAATCAATAATTTAGAAATTATCGTTAACAAAAAAGAGCATTCCGTTTGGGATGCTCTATTTTTCTTGTAAATGTGGACTTGGTAATAGTCGGTTTACAATCATCGCAATCACTGCTCCAATTAATGTATCTAATACCCGCTGAATTGCATATTCTACATTCACAGCAGCTTCAATCGTATAAAAAATCACTAAGAAAGTTGCTGATGAATTAATGACAGCAGTTTTATTGAATCGATTGCAAAATAAAATTAATAAAATAATTCCGAGAGGAACTAATAGTAAGTCTGTGTAATCTGGAAGAGTAAAATGTTGATACGCTTGAAGAAGGATAATGGCTAATACCCCACCAGACATGTTTCCGAAGAAACGAGCAATTCCGAACTTCCAAGTTTGTTTATGATCCGTTCTTAAACTAAATACTGCCGATAACACAGCTAACATTGGAGAACCACGATGAAGTACCTTAAAAAGTACAATACAAATAAAAGCTGATACAGCTGTTTTGAAAGTTCTTAGTCCAATGTGAAAAGGATTTTGTTGTTGATTAGGCACACTTTCACCTCATTGTTTAAAATTCTTGAATATCATATCATAAAATGCATGAAGCGACAATGAAGGAGATTTTTGAGATGGAACTATGACGTTGTTAATTGCAAAAGAGATTAAATTTCATAAAAAAACATGGAAATTTCAAGCGTAAAATTAAGGTTTATGATAAAATTAGAGGTATGTATAGAAAGTGGTGTTGCTGTGGGAAGACGAAAATCAATCAAATGGAAATCACATATGAAATGGGGCTTTAAAAGATTAACGCTAGGAGTTGTTTTAGTGTTGATTGCCATTTGTAGTGTCATTATTATGGGAACTTTACAATTTCAAGAAACAAGGAAAGATCCTACAGAAATCGCTCATCAACAATTTATTCAAAATCTTGTACCTTCTTCTCAAAAAGCCTATCAACTATACCAAGTTTTGCCAAGTATTAGTTTAGCGCAAGCGATATTGGAGTCTGATTGGGGAGAAAGTGGACTGTCACAAAATTATTATAATTTATATGGAGTCAAAGCAGGAGCTGCTGAGCCAAGTGTTCAATTAGAAACGAGTGAATATATTGATGGAAAATGGATTACGATTATGGCGCCTTTTCGAGTTTATAATAGTTGGGCGGAATCAGTAGAAGCCCATGCAAAGTTATTAACCTATGGAGTAGATTGGAATCCCAAATTATATGAACCAGTTTTAAAGGCTAAAAATTATAAAGAAGCAGCACATGCTCTTCAAAAAGCAGGGTATGCAACAGATCCAACTTATGCACAAAAAATTATTCATGTGATTGAAACTTATCATCTAGCGCAATATGACCAAATTCAAGTAAAATCTGTAAAGGAGTAGAGCACGTATGAGTCAATTATTACCAGGAAGTAGTATTGGAATTATTGGTGGAGATCCACAAATTTCTTCAATTGTATTAATGGCGAAACGATTAGGGTATTGTATTCATCATTTTCGAGAAGAGGACGAAGCTAAGATTTTACTTGCAGATAAAGAAGTGATTGGTCGTTATCAGGATCGACAGGCATTATTTCATTTTGCAATGCATGTAGATACGGTATATATTTTAACGAATGCCATTGAAATTGATACAATTGTAGCACTAAGTGGTAAAAGTCGTTATTATCAATCATTTGAACTAGCAGAAATTTCTCAAAATCGTATGGTTGAAAAATTATTTTTAGAAGAACATGCCATTAATGTAGCTCCTTATGGAATGATTACAAGTATTGGAGAACTTCCTAGTTTATTATCTAGTATAGGGTTTCCTGCCAAGTTAGAAACGAATCGTTTCCATAAAAATTATAAGGAAATGATGCTATATGATCATGATATGGACGATCAAGTATTCCAATTAGTAGAGGAACAATCTTGTATGGTAACAGCTTTTGTTCCTGCGCAACGTCATTTTAGCCTAACCATTCTTCGTGATTATGAAGATCATATTACAATATTGCCGATTACAGAAGATGTTTATGTAGATGGAACATTAAAATATTCGATTGCATCAAAACGGATGAATCCTGAATGGGTCGGAGAATTAAGAACGATTGCTTCTAAAATGATGCGTTCTATTTCGGGATCGACTTTAGTATCAATTCAAGTTGTCATGGCAAAAAATGGTATTTTTTATGTTACAAAGGTAGATCAAATTCCATTGATTCAACATCAATTTAGTAGTAAACAGATGGCACATTCGTTTAGTGAAGTGTTATTACGGTTATCAACTGGATTAGGGGTGTTGGAATGCAGTTTAGTAGAAGAAGCATTAATTGTTCCGATTTATCGAGAAATGCTAGAAAAGGCGCATGTTTTAACAATTTTAAAACCACACTGGGAATTTGAATATTTCCAAGTAGAAGGCGGGAATCCAGGAGAAGCAGTCGGAGTGATTCGATTAACAGGGGCTTCAAGTGTGGATTTAGTGAATGAATTAGAATTAAGTGGATTACATGATTAAGATTATATAAGAGAAGAAAGGATGACTTTGTGAGTATTTCAGCGAAATTACTAGAAGGAATGAATGAACGTCAAAAAGAGGCAGTTCAACATACTCAAGGTCCATTGCTGATTATGGCAGGGGCTGGAAGTGGAAAAACGAGAGTATTAACGCATCGTATGGCGTATATTTTAGCAGAAGAAGAGGTTCATCCTTGGAATATTTTAGCGATTACCTTTACGAATAAAGCAGCACGTGAAATGAAAGAGCGGGTGAGTCAGTTAGTTGGCCCGCAAGCAGAAGATATGTGGGTATCTACTTTCCACTCCATGTGTGTGCGTATTTTAAGAAGAGATATCGAATTATTAGGCTATCAACGTTCATTTACGATTTGTGATCCTAGTGAACAACAAACGGCAATGAAGAGAATTTTGAAAAAATTAGATATTGATAGTGAAAAATATGATTATCGTATGATTTTAAATCGAATTAGCCAAGCTAAAAATGATTTAGAAGATGTGGAAGAATTTAATAAGAAATATACGGGATATGTAGAACAGATTATTGGAAAATGTTACCGTGAATATCAAAAAGAATTAGCAAAAAGTATGACATTAGACTTTGATGATTTAATTATGTTGACGGTACAACTATTCCAAAAACATCCCGAAACATTGCACTATTATCAACAAAAATTCCAATATATTCATGTGGATGAGTATCAAGATACGAACCATGCTCAATATCGATTAGTAGCGATGTTAGCGAAGAAATTCAAAAATATTTGTGTTGTTGGGGATGCAGACCAAAGTATTTATGGTTGGCGTGGTGCTGACATGAGTAATATTTTAGAATTTGAAAAAGATTATCAAAACGCAAAAGTTGTTTTATTAGAACAAAATTATCGTTCTACAAAAATAATTTTACAAGCAGCTAATCATGTTATTGAGAATAATGTTAATCGTAAAGTGAAGAAATTATGGACTGAAAATGAAGAGGGACAAGCTATTACGTATTACCGTGCTCAATCGGAGCAAGATGAAGGTCGGTATGTATTGTCACAAATTCAAAGTTTATTAAGAGATGGCTATCATTATGATGATTTTGCCATTTTGTATCGTACAAATGCGCAATCTCGTGTCATGGAAGAAAATTTACTAAAATCAAATATCCCATTCCGATTAGTAGGTGGGCAACGATTCTTCGAAAGACTTGAAATTAAAGATTTACTAGCGTATTTACGGTTAATTGTAAATCCTCAAGATGATTTAAGTTTTAGAAGAATTGTTAATAGTCCGAAAAGAGGGGTTGGGGCTACTTCTTTAGAGAAATTAAGTAATTTTGCTTCTATGCATCAATTTTCATTATTAGAAGCCAGTTCGCAAACAGCAATCTCTCCTTTATCGGGGAAAGCAGCAAAGGCTTTAGAAAAATTTGCAACAACGATTGAAGAATTAAGAAAAATGCAAGAGTTTCTATCCATTAGTGAATTTGTAGAGCAAGTGATTGAAAAAACAGGGTATCTTGCTGCTTTAGAACAACAACATACAATGGAAGCTGATGCGAGAATTGAAAATATTCAAGAGTTTATCTCGGTGGCAAAACAATTCGAACAAGATCGACTAGAAGAAGAGTCGGAAGAATCTCCATTATTACAATTTTTAACAGATTTATCTTTAGTTTCTGATGTGGATAGCGATGATGGGGATGGTCGTATGGTGACATTGATGACCCTTCATGCTGCTAAAGGATTAGAGTTTCCAGTTGTATTTATTATTGGATTAGAAGAAGGAATTTTCCCAAGTTTAAGAAGTATGATGGAGCATGACGATGTGGAAGAAGAACGTCGTCTAGCGTATGTAGGAATTACTCGTGCGGAACAAAAATTATTTTTAACAAATGCATATTCTAGATTATTATATGGACGTACACAAACAAACCGTCCATCGAGATTTGTATTAGAAATTGGAGAAGAACTATTTGATTCAAACCAACAGCAATCCTACAGTTATACAAGTAGAGAGTCTTCTTCATTTGCTTCGAAAACTTCGTCTACAGGTTCATTATTTGACAAATATAGAGCGAAATCTCAGGCAACTGCGTATCAACCAAAAACAGTGCAGCCTTCTAGCATCCAACCAGTACGTAAGCAAACCGTTGCTGCCAATGATGGAGCGGTATGGAAAGTGGGCGACAAGGTGATGCATAAAAAATGGAATGTTGGAACAGTCGTTAAAGTGACCGGTGAAGGAACCAATCAAGAAATTGATGTAGCTTTTGCTGGAATGGGTATTAAACGATTATTAGCAAGTTTTGCCCCAATTGAAAGAATAGAGGAGTCGTAAATGGATACTTCAGTAGAACAAAAAGTCCAACAATTAAGAGAGCAATTAAATCGTTGGAGTCATGAATATTATGTTCAAGATCGTCCAACCGTTACGGATCATGTGTATGATGAAACGTATCATGAATTAGTACGATTAGAATCGGAGTATCCTGAATTAATTACTCCAGATTCACCAACTCAACGTGTTGGTGGTGTTGTGTTAGACAGTTTTGAAAAAGTTACCCATCAAAATCCGATGTTGAGTTTATCGAATGCTTTTTCAAAAGAAGATTTACAAGCATTTGATGATCGAATTAAAAAATTAACGAATCGTACGATTGACTATGTTTGCGAATTGAAAATTGATGGTTTATCTGTAGCGTTGACTTATCAAGAGGGTCAATTAGTGCTAGGTGCTACAAGAGGAGATGGTGTAATAGGGGAAGATATTACACATAATATTAGAACGGTAAAATCCGTTCCTCTTTCATTAGAACAACCATGGTCGATTGAAGTTCGTGGGGAATGTTATATGCCAAAAAAATCATTCCAACAGTTAAATCAATCGAGGGAAGAAGAAGGTTTAGAAGTATTTGCTAATCCTAGAAATGCAGCTGCAGGAAGTTTAAGACAATTAGATTCTAAAGTGGCAGCTAGTCGAAATTTAGCGGTATTTCTATATCAAAGTCCTAGTATTGAAGCTTTAGAAGTGACTTCTCAAATGGAATTGCTGGAAAAGATGCAAGCATTAGGATTTGTCACGAATCAAGAAAGCGTACTTTGCTATTCGATTGAAGAAGTATGGGCATTTATTGAAAAAATGACAGTGGAAAGAAGTAACTTGCCTTATGAAATTGATGGTATTGTAATTAAGGTCAATGACTTTAAAGCGCAAGAAGAAATTGGATTTACCGTAAAAGCTCCAAAATGGGCAATTGCTTATAAATTCCCTGCTGAAGAAGCACAGACAATTGTGCGAGATATTGAATGGACAGTGGGACGTACGGGAGTAGTGACACCAACAGCTGTGATGGATGCGGTATTTCTTGCGGGAACTACGGTGAAACGTGCCAGCTTACATAATGTCGATTTAATACGAGAAAGAGATATTCGAATTGGAGATACGGTTGTCATTCATAAAGCAGGAGATATTATTCCTGAAGTCACTCGAGTGATTTTAGATAAACGACCTGAAGGATTAGAACCGTATGAATTTCCTAAAGAATGCCCATCTTGCTCGAATCCACTCGTGCATTTAGAAGAAGAGGTCGCTTTAAGATGTATGAATCCAAAATGTCCAGCTCTTTTAAAAGAAGGATTAACTCATTTTGTATCTCGTGATGCGATGAATATGTCTGGAGTAGGAACAAGAATCATTCATCAATTATTTGAAAGTGGATTGGTTCACGATGTAGCAGATTTATATCACTTAACAATGGAGCAATTAGTAACACTCGATAAAATTCAAGAAAAATCAGCACAAAAAATCTTACAAGCCATTGAAACAAGTAAACAAAATTCTTTAGAGCGTTTATTAACGGGTCTAGGCATTCGAAATGTCGGATCCAAAGCGGCAAAAGATTTAGCGATGCATTTTGAAACAATGGAAAACCTTCAAAAAGCGACTGCGGAAGAATTGGTTGCCATTGAAGGATTGGGATTAGTGATTGCGCATAGTGTTTTGGCTTATTTTAACCAAGAAACCGTTCAAGAAATGTTAGAAGAACTAAAAGAAGCAGGCGTTAATATGCGTTATTTAGGAAAAGCAAAAGCAGTCGTCTCAGAAGACTCCCTATTAGCTGGAAAAACAGTTGTATTAACAGGAACGTTAGAGCAGATGACAAGACAAGAAGCAAAAGAAGCAATCGAGTCCTTAGGTGGTAAAGTTACGGGATCTGTTTCTAAGAAAACAGACCTAGTCATTGCTGGAGCACAAGCAGGAAGTAAATTGACTAAAGCGGAATCTCTAGGGATTTTAGTATGGGATGAAGAACAATTTAGAACAATGATTGAAGGAAAGGAATAGTTATGAAGAAAAAAATTATCACTTTAGCTAGTGCAACAATGATGTTACTAGCAGGGTGTGCGAATATTAATCAGGCAACACAAAAAAATGCTGAATCAGAATCTTCTCGTGCAAAAGTGGCACAACCAACAACGAATCAACTGTCGAATCAATATTATCGATCATTGATTACGAATGGAAAATATCAAGTAAGTAAAACTCGTGGAGCAACTTTAAGCTTGAATACGGGCTTCAACTTAAGAAATTTTGAATCAGGATTAATTGAATTATCACGTGCAGTTTTTCCAACGAATCAATATTTCTTTAGAGAAGGACAAGTTATTGATTCTACTACTACGAATCAATGGGTCGCTCGTAAATCTGAAAAAAATCCAGATGGGTTAAATCCAGAAGATAATGGTGAAACAGATGCAAGTAAGAGAAACCCATATTATTTAGCTCAAATTTTAGAACAAGATTTTATGATTCAAACAGAAAACAATTATGAATTAGGTGGAATTAGTATTGGTCTTGCGATGAATTCAGTGGATTATTACACTGCGGGAGATAAAGATGCAGAGCAAGAAATTTCTAATGAAGAAATGTTGAAACAAGCAAAATCAATTGCTAATACAGTATTAACTCGTTTACGTCAAAATGATGCATTAAAGACAGTGCCGATTGTGTTTGGAATCTTTAAGCAAGCTCCTAAAGACGATATCGGTGGAGGAGTTTATATTTTAGAAGCTACTTCAGTAGAAGGAACTGAAATTACAAATTGGACAAATATGAATCAAAAAATAGTGGTACTACCATTAGTCGATGGAAATCCAACAGAAGAATCATCAGCATTTGAAAACTTTAGAACAGAAGTTCAAAACTTCTTCCCGAATTTATCAGGAGTAACCGCAAAAGTTTATTATCAAGAAAATGCTCCTAAAAAAATGGTTGTTAATATTATGACTCAATTTTATGGGGAATCAGAAATTATTGCTTTAGCACAACATGTAACAGATGTTGCGAATAAATTTTTACCAAAAACAACACCAGTAGAAGTTCGTATTTCATCGATTAATGGAATGGAAGCATTCTTACTACAAGATACTACTCAAGGTGTATTTACGTATCACGTTTTTGATTAAAGATTGACATAAAAGGTACGTGCCTTTTACAATAGAAAAGAAAGAAAAGTAGAAAGTGAGGAACAGTTATGGCAATTGAAGAATCAGAAGTACGTCACGTTGCAAAATTGGCGAAATTATCATTTGCAGATCATGAAATTTTACATTTCACAGAGCAAATGAGTGATATCATCGATATGGTAGAACAATTAAAAGAAGTGGATACAACAGGAGTAGAAGTTACGACTCATGGATATTCATTAGTGAATGTTTTACGTGAAGATGTGCCAGTAAAAGGAACAGATCGTGATTTATTAATGAGAAATGTAAAAACAAGCGAGGATGGATTTATCCAAGTCCCTGCAATTATGGGTGAAGGAGAGGAGTAAGACGCATGAGTTTATTAGAAAATCAAACATTAGTAAGCTTGCATGAAGGTTTAGTTCAAAAGAAATTTACTTCTCAAGAATTAACAAGTGCAACATTTGAAAAAATTCAAGCAGTAGATGATAAAGTTGGAGCTTTCTTAGCGTTAAATGAAGAAGAAGCAATGGCTCAAGCGAAAGCTGCTGATGAAAAAGGTTATGATGCAGCTCTTTCTCTTCAAGGTTTACCAATCGGAATTAAAGATAATATTGTAACTCGTGATTTAATCACAACAGCTGCAAGTCGTATGTTGGAAGATTTCAATCCAATTTATGATGCGCACGTAATGGACTTGTTGAAAAAAACAGGTGCCGTGAATGTCGGAAAATTAAACATGGATGAATTTGCCATGGGTGGTTCGACAGAAAATTCTTATTTCAAGAAAACTAGAAACCCATGGGATTTAACAAAAGTTCCTGGAGGATCTTCAGGTGGTTCTGCAGCAGCAGTAGCAGCTGGGGAAGTATTAGCAACTTTAGGTTCTGATACAGGTGGTTCGATTCGTCAACCTGCAAGTTTTACAGGGATTGTTGGAATGAAACCAACTTATGGTCGTGTATCTCGTTATGGACTAATTGCCTTTGCATCAAGCTTAGACCAAATTGGACCATTAACTCGTACGGTTAAAGATAATGCATTAGTATTAGAAGCAATTAGTGGATATGATCACCGTGATTCTACAAGTGTAAATGTACCTGTTCCAAATTATTACCAACAAATTAATGGAAATATTAAAGGATTAAAAATTGCTTTACCAGTAGAATATTTAGGAGATGGAATTGATCCTGAAATTCGTAAAGCAGTCTTAAAAGCCGCTGAACAATATCGTGCGTTAGGAGCAACTGTAGAAGAAGTGAGCTTACCTCATTCTAAATATGGTATTCCTGCCTATTATATTATTGCTTCTTCAGAAGCATCTTCTAACTTACAACGTTTTGACGGTATTCGTTATGGACACCGTTCAGCTGAAGCGAAAACATTAGAAGATTTATACATCATGAGCCGTACAGAAGGATTCGGTATGGAAGTAAAACGTCGTATTATGTTAGGAACATTCTCATTAAGTTCTGGTTACTATGATGCTTACTTCAAGAAAGCAGGACAAGTTCGTACATTAATTAAACAAGATTTTGCCAATGTCTTTGCAAACTATGATTTAATTTTAGGACCTGTAACGACTTCTACTGCATATGGAATTGGAGAAAGAAATGATGATCCAATTGAAATGTATATGGCGGACTTATTAACCGTTCCTGTAAACTTAGCAGGACTTCCAGCAATTTCTGTACCTGCTGGATTCTCTAGCGAAGGGTTACCAATTGGTATTCAATTAATCGGAAATTACTTCCAAGAACAAACCATTTATCAAGCAGCATTTGCATTTGAACAAGCAAATGACTATTACTTAAAACAAGCAAACGTATAAGGAGGAACATAAGATGAATTTTGAAACAATTATTGGGCTAGAAGTTCACGTAGAGTTAAAAACAGATTCAAAAATCTTCTCTCCTTCACCAGCTCATTTTGGAGCAGAGCCAAATACAAATACAACAGTGATTGACTGGGGTTATCCAGGGGTACTTCCAGTTATTAATAAACGTGCGATTGAATTTGGAATGCGTGCTGCATTAGCATTAAACTGTGAAATTTCACAACATACAAAATTTGACCGTAAAAACTATTTCTACCCTGATAATCCAAAAGCGTATCAAATTTCTCAATTTGATTATCCAATCGGTCATGATGGATGGATTGATATTGAAGTAGAAGGAAAAACAAAACGTATCCGTATCGAGCGTGTTCACTTAGAAGAAGATGCTGGTAAAAATACTCACGGAACGGATGGATTCTCATATGTAGATTTAAATCGTCAAGGAACACCATTAATTGAGATTGTATCTGAAGCGGATATGCGTTCTCCTGAAGAAGCATATGCTTATTTAGAAGCATTACGTCAAATTATTATGTTTACAGGCGTATCGGATGTGAAAATGGAAGAAGGCTCAATGCGTTGTGATGCGAATATTTCTTTACGTCCTTATGGTCAAGAAAAATTCGGTACAAAAACAGAGTTGAAGAACTTAAACTCATTCAATAATGTACGTAAAGGTTTAGCATATGAAGAAGTACGTCAAGCTCAAGTATTACGTAGTGGTGGCGTTATCGGTCAAGAAACAAGACGTTTTGATGAATCAAATGGTCAAACAATTTTAATGCGTGTGAAAGAAGGGTCAAGTGACTACCGTTACTTCCCAGAACCAGACTTACCAAACTTAGAAATTTCAGATGAATGGGTAGAAGAAGTTCGTCAATCGATTCCTGAAATGCCAACTATTCGTCGTGAACGTTATGTTCGTGAGTTTGGATTACCAGAATATGATGCAATGGTATTAACTTTATCAAAAGAAATGTCTGATTTCTTTGATGAAACAGTTGCAGCAGGTAGTGATCCAAAATTAGCTTCTAACTGGTTAATGGGAGATATTTCTGCTCACTTAAATAGTAAAAAATTAGAATTACGAGATCTATTATTAACACCACAAAGTTTAGCAGAAATGATTCAACTAATTGGAGACGGAACAATCAGCTCTAAATTAGCGAAGAAAGTATTCTTATTATTAGCTGAAGAAGGCGGAACTGCTCGTCAAGTTGTTGAAAAACATGGTATGATTCAATTAAGTGATCCATCACAATTATTACCAATTATTCAAGATGTGTTAGCTAATAACGCACAGTCTATTGAAGACTTCAAAAATGGTAAAGATCGTGCAGTTGGCTTCTTAGTAGGTCAAATTATGAAACAAACAAAAGGAAAAGCAAATCCTGGAATTGTAAACCAATTATTACAAGAAGAATTAGCAAAATATTAATAACTGAGAGAACTGAAGCGCAGTAGAAAAGGCTTTTTGATGATGCGTTCAGTCAAATAACCACTGGGGGTGAATAGAAAACGGAATTTCCGACTTCTTATTCACTCCTTCTCTCTTTTTCATAAAGAATGAATGGAGGTGTCAAAATGATTCGAGTTCATACAAAAATTATTCAAGCTGGAGAAACCTTACAAACAAAATTAGAAGCACCGATTGAATCCATTGAATGGAAAGTTGAAAACGAACAATTAGCATTGTCATATCAAGAGAAAGAAACACAGACAAAAGTGGATTTACTTGTATCTGGTGAAGAAATTCAATTATTCCGAAAAGGCGAAGTAGCGAGTCAATTATTATTCCAACATCAAAAGAAAACAAAGGGTCGTTATCAATTGGCTCAAGGACAAGAAATTTTATTTGAGATTAAAACGAAGAATGTAGAAGTTTCATCGGACTGGAAACAAATTTCTTTTGAATACCAATTATCTCAACAAGGAGAAAATTTAGGAGAATTTACAGTAAATATGGAAATTCTTAAAGAAAACATTGTGCAATAGTAGCGTATTATAGCTTTTGTATGCTATACTGTTAAGGAATATGTGGAAAGGAAGTGTATCCTTTGGAATTAAAAGCACTGGATGGAATCAACAAAAACGAATTATCAATGGTTGAAGTAGCACATGCTATCTTGGAAGTAAAACAAGAAGTAATGGACTTTAATCAATTATTAGTAGAAGTTCAATCATATATGGAGTTAAGCGATGAGCAATTAGAAGCACGTATGGCTCGTTTTTATACAGATTTAAATATTGATGGAAGCTTCATTTCACTTGGAGAAAATCGTTGGGGCTTACGTTCATGGTATCCAATCGATTCAATTGATGAAGAAATTGTATCTTCAATGGATGATGAAGATGTTAAAAAACGTCGTAAAAAACGTAAAAAAGTTAATGCCTTTGGATCTGAAGAAGATCTTATCGACTACAATGATGATGATCCAGAAGATGAAGATGGCTTGTTAGAAGATGAAGAAGATGACGATATTATTGATTTAGATGATGATGTGGATGATGAAGAAGAAACAGAATTAGATGCATATCGTTCAGATTTAAGTGAATTAGGTGCTGACGAAGATTTAGAAGAAGACGTTAGTGCGGATGAAGATTTATCGATTATTAGTGATGAAGAATTAGATAGTGATTATGATGAAGAAGAGGATGAATTATAATCCTTTGTAATTTGTAAAAAGTTAGAAAGTGGGAGTGCGTAGCGCTCCTCTTTTTTATAGGAGGAAAAATTTTGAGAAGAATTTTATCATCATTTTTTGATGCGACTTTTCTAAAATTTATGTTAGTAGGAGTCGTTAATACCCTGGTGGGAATAGCGGTGATGTTTTTTTGCTTTAATGTATTAGCATGGAGCTATTGGGTATCGAGTGCATTGAATTACATGGTGGGAAGCATCTTGAGTTATTTGTTGAATAAGCGATATACTTTCCAGCAAAAGGGGAATGACTGGCATACTGTATGGAAATTTATCGTGAATGTTTCCGTTTGTTATGTTCTTGCCTATGGATTAGCGAAACCATTTGTTGCATGGCTGCTTTCTGGTGTTACTACAAATATACAAGGAAATGCTGCGTTATTCGTTGGAATGGTTTTATTTGTTGGGTTTAATTATATCGGACAAAGATTTTGGGCATTTTCTACACGATAAGTATTTGATGAAAGCATTGTTGTAGGAAAGTTAGTGGTTTAATTCTAGTAATCGTTATGGTAAAATAACACTATCTATAGATTTAAGGGGGATACTGCCAAATGGCGGAAGATAAGAAAACTTTTTATTTAACAACACCAATTTATTACCCAAGTGGACAATTACATATCGGACATGCATATACAACTGTAGCAAGTGATGCAATGATTCGTTATAAAAAATTACAAGGTTATGATACTTATTTCTTAACAGGAACAGATGAACATGGACAAAAAATTCAACAAAAAGCTCAAGAAGCAGGTGTGAGCGAGATTGAATTCGTTGATAATATTATTTTTGGTATTCAAGATTTATGGAAAAAATTAGATGTTTCTTATGATGATTTTATTCGTACAACTCAACCTCGTCATAAAAAATCTGTACAGAAAATTTTCCAAAAATTAATGGATAATGGCGATATTTATTTAGGGGAATACGAAGGTTGGTATTCTGTTAGTGATGAAGAATACTTTACAGAATCTCAATTAGTCGAAGTTTATCGTGATGCAGATGGTAAAATGATTGGTGGAGTGGCTCCAAGTGGTCATGAAGTTCAATTAGTGAAGGAAGAATCTTATTTCTTCAGAATGAGTAAATATGCAGATCGCCTATTACAATACTATGAAGAACATCCAGAATTTATTCAACCAGAATCTCGTAAAAATGAAATGATTAATAACTTCATTAAACCAGGTCTGGAAGATTTAGCCGTTTCTCGTACATCATTTGACTGGGGAATTCCAGTACCAAATGATCCAAAACATGTCATTTATGTATGGATTGATGCTTTATCAAACTATATTACAGCTTTAGGCTATGGAAGTGATGATGAAACATTATTCAATCGTTATTGGCCGGCAGATGTGCACTTTATTGGAAAAGAAATCGTTCGTTTCCATACGATTTATTGGCCAATTATGTTAATGGCATTAGACTTACCATTACCGAAGAAAATTTTCGCACATGGTTGGTTATTAATGAAAGACGGTAAAATGTCTAAGTCTAAAGGAAATGTCGTTGATCCTAACACCTTAATTGAACGTTATGGTTTAGATGCTTTACGTTATTATTTATTACGTGAAGTACCATTTGGTTCAGACGGTATTTTCACACCAGAATCATTTGTAGAACGCATTAACTATGACTTAGCAAATGACTTAGGAAACTTATTAAACCGTACAGTAGCGATGATTAATAAATATTTCGATGGAACAATTCCAACTTATTCAGCTCCTGTTTCAAGCTTTGATCATGAATTAGTTGAAGCTTCAAAAGTAATGATTGAAGAAGTGGAAGCAGCCATGGAAGAAATGCAATTCTCAGTTGCATTATCTGCGATTTGGAAATTTGTTTCTCGTACAAATAAATATATTGATGAAACAACTCCATGGGCAGCTGTAAAAGATGATGCCCGTCAAGAAGAATTAGCTCGTACGATGAGTTATTTAGCAGAAAGCTTACGTATTATTGCGGTGGCTTTACAACCATTCTTAACACAAACGCCAGGAGAAATCTTAGCACAATTAGGAATTCAAGACGAAGCTTTACGTGACTATCCTTCGCTTCATACATTTGGAGTAATTCCAGCTGGTACAACAGTTGTTGAAAAAGGACAACCAATTTTCCCACGTTTAGATATGGAAGAAGAAGTTGCTTATATTCAAGGCAAAATGGGTGGAACGGTGAAAGAAGAAGTAGCGACAGAATGGAACCCAGAAGAAGTGGAATTAACAACTGAAAAAGAAGCCATCAAATATGATGACTTTGATAAGTTAGAATTAAAAGTCGCAGAAGTCATTGACTGTAAACCAGTGGAAGGTGCAGATAAATTATTACAATTCCGTTTAGATGCAGGAGATGTTGGCGGACATCGTCAAATTCTATCAGGTATCGCTCAATGGTATCCAAATCCAGAAGAGTTTATTGGTAAAAAAGTAGTGATTGTCGCAAACTTAAAACCACGTAAGATGAGAGGTCAAATTAGTCAAGGAATGATCTTATCTGCAGAAAAAGATGGAGTATTACAAGTAGTTTTAGCTCCTCAAGAAATGCCAAATGGTTCATTTGTTTCATAATCAATAGGAAACACAGTTATTGTAGGGAGAGTACGTTGCTTTACAACGTGCTCTTTCGTATATATAAGGAAAAAGGAGAATGTAAGATGAAGAAGGGTTTATTAACAGGTTTATTATTGTTTGGTTTCTTTTTTGGAGCAGGGAATTTAATCTTTCCTCCTTCATTAGGATTGTTTTCTGGTGAGTATTTCGGACCAGCGATTGCGGGATTTATTTTATCCGGTGTGGGTATTCCAATTATTACATTAATTGTCGGTGCGATGAGTAATGGAAGTTTTAAACATGAATTAGAAAGTAAAGTTCATAAAGTATTTGCGGTAGCATTTTTAGCTATTTTATATTTATCCATTGGACCATTTTTTGCGATTCCAAGAACAGCAACGGTTTCGTATTCGATTAGTATTCAGCCATTTGAGTCAGCTTTGGCTTCAATGGGAATTTCAGGTACTGTATCATTGTTGATTTATACCGTTTTATATTTTGCTGCAGCCTATTGGATTGCGATTAATCGTTCTTCGATTTTAAATAGTATTGGAAAAATTTTAACGCCATTATTTGCAGGATTAATTTTAGTCTTAGTGTTATTAGGGGCGATTAAATATGCAGGAGTAGCCCCAATGCAAGCAGCAACAGCTTATCAAAATGGAGCTTCATTTGGAAATGGATTTATTGAAGGGTACAATACACTAGATGCACTTGCAGCAGTAGCATTTTGCGTAGTAGCAGTAAATACATTGAAAAAATTCCATTTTTCTTCTAAAGAAGAATATACAAAAACGATTTTGAGTGTAGGTTTAGTAACTGCTGTTGGGTTTAGTATTTTATATTTAGGATTAGCCAATCTAGGAAATCATTTTACAGTACCAGCAGATGTATTAGCAGATAAAGTAGTGAATAAAGGTTCTTATATTTTAGCAGCTGCTTCAAAAGATATTTTCGGAGTATTTGGACAAGTATTTTTAGGAGCAATGGTTATTTTAACTTGCTTTACAACAACAGTTGGATTAATTGTTTCAACTGGGGAATTCTTTGAAGAATTATTCCCTAAATATTCTTATAAAGTATATGCAACAGTGTTCTCTTTAATTGGATTTGGGTTTTCGAATTTAGGATTAAATACGGTCATTAAAGTTTCGCTGCCAGTATTATTAATTTTATATCCAATTACAATTATTATGGTTGTATTAATTATTTTAAATAAATTTGTTCCACTTTCTAAAACTGGAATGCAGTTAACAGTTGGATTAACGGTTCTAGTATCCGTATTAACAGTATTAGGCGATACGTTAAAATTAACGGTATTATCTACAGTGATGACTCAATTACCATTCTCTACCTTATCGTTAGGATGGGTTGTTCCAGCATTTGTAGGGATAGTGATTGCTTTGGTTTTAAGTGATAAACAAAAAGGTGAAGTATTTGATTTTGAAAAAATTTTAGCAGAGTAAGAAAGTAGAAAATAATGAAAAATAAAGGCATACCGATTGATTTTGGTATGCTTTTTTGTCGTGACAATTTGCATGAGAAGTCGTGACGAAAGTCATGGTAGGTAGTGACTTAAGGCACTACTGGAACAAAGAAAAATTTTCTATAATGAATTCATCAGTTAGGAAATCAGTAAAGAGGGGATAAACATGATTATCGTAAAAAATGTAACAAAAAAATTTGGACAAAAAGTAGCTTTAGAAGAAATTTCTTTTGAAGTTAATAAAGGAGAAATTTTCGGATTCTTAGGGCCATCTGGTTCAGGGAAAACAACAATGATTAAAATTTTAACGGGGCAATTAAATGCCGATAGCGGGCAAACAGAATTGTTAGGAAAAGTATCAGAAAAGCTAACTCCAGCAGATTTAGAACAAATCGGATTAGTGAGTGATACGAGTGGATTTTATGAAAAACTAAGTCTCTATAAAAATTTACAAGCTTATGCAAAATTATATGGAAAACCAAATGCGCGAGTAGATGAAGTGTTAAAACAAGTTGATTTATATGATAGTAAGAACTTAGCAGCCGAAAAACTATCAACAGGAATGAAACAACGAATGTTTCTAGCAAGAGCTTTAATCAATAAACCACAAGTATTATTTTTAGATGAACCAACAAGCGGATTAGATCCAACTACTTCTAAGAAAATCCATGAATTATTATTAGATCTGAAAGAAGCAGGAACAACGATTTTCTTAACAACACACGATATGAACGAAGCAACATTATTATGTGACCGTCTAAGTTTACTAAATAGAGGACATTTAATTGAATATGGAACACCTGCTTCGATTATTCAAAAATATAATCACGAGAAAAAAGTTCAATTAACATTCGCAGATGAAACACAAACACAAATTACTTTTGAAGAATTAGGACAAACAGATTTAGCACAAGTTGTTGCGATTCACTCATGTGAACCAACATTAGAAGAAATATTTATTCAATTGACAGGAGAGAAATTAAATGATTAAACGATTAACTGCCTTAGTTTGGCTACGCACACAAGTATTATTAAGTAACACCACTTTATTAGCAACGATTTTATTACCGTATGGATTGTTAGTGTTATATAACCAATTTATGAATGCGGATGGACAACATGCTTCATATATGGTATTCATGTGTTTATCATTAGCATTCTCAGTTTCTCTAGGAAGTTTAACTTCTTTAACAATTGCAGAAGATAAGGAAAAGAAAAACTTAAAATCTTTATTACTCAGTGGTGTTAGAAATGGTGAGTATTTATTATCTGCACTATTTTATCCAGTCGTTGTTGGGCTTGTAACAATTGTAAGTTTTCCAATGATTGTAGATGCTGACTTTGGAAAACATTCAGGTGAATATTATGTAGTAGCGATTGTTGTGGGACTATGTATTGTTTTATTAAACTTATTGATTGCCTCTCTTTCTAATACTCAATCACAAGCGCAAGTGAATGGTTTAGTACCTATGATGGCTATTTCATTCTTACCATTGTTCTCTGGATTAAGTGAGACTGCTTCAAAAATTGCTCATTATACATTTATGGGAGTTTATGTAGACTTCTTTACTAAAGAAAGTTTCGAATTAAGTTTTGAAACAATTGGTGTAGCATTAGCTTGGTTAGTAGGCTTATTCTTAGTAAACTTAATTGTATTAAATCCAACACGAAAAGAAATGTTCTTAGCAAAACTAACAAGAAAAGCTGTATAGAGAGCAAACTAGACTTTCTTACTGTAGTATAATTGTATTATCGTATCGAGGCACATTATGGTAGAAAGTTAAATAGATCATAGGAAAGGCATACCGATTTCGGTATGCTTTTTTGTCGTGACGATTTGCATGAGAAGTCATGACGAAAGTCATGGTAGGTAGTGACTCTAGGCACTACTGAGAAGAAGAAATTTTTCCTATAATGAATTCATCAGTAAGAGATAAAAGAAATGAGGAATATCAAATGACAAACGAATATAAGTTACAAGTAAAAGAGAACTTGATCAGTCAGAAACAGGAATTAAAGGAGAGTATTAGGCAAATCTTTAAACAATTGTTAATCTATTTAGGGATTTTCCTTGGAGTTGTTTTTGGTTTTTCAGTTGTAGCGGAAGTGTTAAGGCTCCTACCATTAGACTTTGTAACGGAAGAGCTGGTTCAAAATATTACAGATGCTGGAAATATTTTTGGCTCAGCAATCGCCATTTTAGTATTTTATAAAAAACAAAAGATTGCCTTTCTACCAACTGTTAAAACGCATCATCAAAAGTTGAGTCTTAAACAAGTAGCTATCATTATTGTTTTATTATTAGGATGCCAATTTGTATTTAATCAAGTAGCGAATATTTTTGAAGTAGCTTTGAATGTGATTGGTTTCAGTGCTAAAAAAGAAGTTGAGTTAGCAACTGTTGGACATCATTCAAGCATGTATTTCTTATATGCAGCATTTATGGGACCGCTAGTTGAAGAATTAGTGATGCGTGGTGGAATTGCTTATCGATTACAAAAATATGGTAAAGTATTTAGTATTATTTTTTCAGCAATTGTATTTGGATTTTTCCATATGAATTTTGTTCAAGGGGTGTTCGCTTTCTTAGTAGGAATTATGTTAGCGTATATCGCAATTGAATATAGTTTTGGATGGGCGGTTTTCTTCCATATTTTAAATAACTTTGGGTTCAATTTAATTTTAGGAACTTTCATGACAAGTATGGTTGGAGAAGCACAAGCAGAAACGATTAGTTTAACGATTATGTCTATTGCAGCAGCTGCTTCTGTAATTTTATTAGGAATGAATCGTAAGCAAATCACTCAATATGTACAAGAAAATCGTACGGCAAAAGGAACATACAAAGTTGCATTCTCAAGTATTTTAGGAGGTGTGTTCTTCATTATTTGTATCATTGTAGCTTTATTAGGATTACAGCCATTGTAAAATGCTAAAAGTCATCAAGAATTGTGACGAAAGTCATGGTAGGTAGTGACTTAAGGCACTACTGGAACAAAGAAAAATTTTCTATAATGAATTCATCAGTTAGGAAATCAGTAAAGAGGGGATAAACATGATTATCGTAAAAAATGTAACAAAAAAATTTGGACAAAAAGTAGCTTTAGAAGAAATTTCTTTTGAAGTTAATAAAGGAGAAATTTTCGGATTCTTAGGGCCATCTGGTTCAGGGAAAACAACAATGATTAAAATTTTAACGGGGCAATTAAATGCCGATAGCGGGCAAACAGAATTGTTAGGAAAAGTATCAGAAAAGCTAACTCCAGCAGATTTAGAACAAATCGGATTAGTGAGTGATACGAGTGGATTTTATGAAAAACTAAGTCTCTATAAAAATTTACAAGCTTATGCAAAATTATATGGAAAACCAAATGCGCGAGTAGATGAAGTGTTAAAACAAGTTGATTTATATGATAGTAAGAACTTAGCAGCCGAAAAACTATCAACAGGAATGAAACAACGAATGTTTCTAGCAAGAGCTTTAATCAATAAACCACAAGTATTATTTTTAGATGAACCAACAAGCGGATTAGATCCAACTACTTCTAAGAAAATCCATGAATTATTATTAGATCTGAAAGAAGCAGGAACAACGATTTTCTTAACAACACACGATATGAACGAAGCAACATTATTATGTGACCGTCTAAGTTTACTAAATAGAGGACATTTAATTGAATATGGAACACCTGCTTCGATTATTCAAAAATATAATCACGAGAAAAAAGTTCAATTAACATTCGCAGATGAAACACAAACACAAATTACTTTTGAAGAATTAGGACAAACAGATTTAGCACAAGTTGTTGCGATTCACTCATGTGAACCAACATTAGAAGAAATATTTATTCAATTGACAGGAGAGAAATTAAATGATTAAACGATTAACTGCCTTAGTTTGGCTACGCACACAAGTATTATTAAGTAACACCACTTTATTAGCAACGATTTTATTACCGTATGGATTGTTAGTGTTATATAACCAATTTATGAATGCGGATGGACAACATGCTTCATATATGGTATTCATGTGTTTATCATTAGCATTCTCAGTTTCTCTAGGAAGTTTAACTTCTTTAACAATTGCAGAAGATAAGGAAAAGAAAAACTTAAAATCTTTATTACTCAGTGGTGTTAGAAATGGTGAGTATTTATTATCTGCACTATTTTATCCAGTCGTTGTTGGGCTTGTAACAATTGTAAGTTTTCCAATGATTGTAGATGCTGACTTTGGAAAACATTCAGGTGAATATTATGTAGTAGCGATTGTTGTGGGACTATGTATTGTTTTATTAAACTTATTGATTGCCTCTCTTTCTAATACTCAATCACAAGCGCAAGTGAATGGTTTAGTACCTATGATGGCTATTTCATTCTTACCATTGTTCTCTGGATTAAGTGAGACTGCTTCAAAAATTGCTCATTATACATTTATGGGAGTTTATGTAGACTTCTTTACTAAAGAAAGTTTCGAATTAAGTTTTGAAACAATTGGTGTAGCATTAGCTTGGTTAGTAGGCTTATTCTTAGTAAACTTAATTGTATTAAATCCAACACGAAAAGAAATGTTTTTAGCAAAACTAGCAAGAAAAGCGGTATAAGAGCGAATTAGACTTTTGCACTGTAGTATAAAGGACGGCAGCAGCCCTGTCGGTCTCATGCCTATTAATACTACAGTAGAAAGTCCATTCTTTTGGAATGGATATAATGAGAGAGCGTTACGAATTAGGTGTTTTGACTTTATAGTCAAAATACCTTTTTTTAGTTTGAATTTCTCACTGGACTATAAAATTATCCAAAAATAAGCTATAATAAATCAGACAAATAGTAGTGAGTGAGGATAGAGATGAAAAAAAATGACCGTATAGAAGTACAAATTGATGATTTAACGTATGAAGGAATGGGTGTTGCGAAAGTCGATGGATTCCCTCTTTTTATTGAAAATGCTCTACCAGGGGAAAAAGTAGTAGTGCATGTTTTAAAAATTGGGAAAAAATTTGGTTATGCCAAAGTTGTCGAATGGGTATCTACGAGTCCTGACCGTATTCCATTAGTTAATCCAAATGGAACTCGAGTCGGAACAATGCCTTTACAACATATGAAATATAAAGCTCAATTAGCGTTTAAACAAAAACAAGTGAAACATGTCATGAATACAATTGCGAAAATGCCAGAGTTAGAAGTTCGTCCAACAATTGGAATGGAACATCCATTTGGATATCGGAATAAAGCTCAAATTCCTGTTAGAATGGTAGATGGCTTATTAACGACAGGATTTTTCAAGAAAAACTCACACGACTTAGTTCCAATTGAAGATTTTCATATTCAAGATCCAGAAATTGATCGTATCATTTTAGTAGTCAGAGATATTTTACGGAAATATGCGATTGAAGCTTATGATGAAGAAAAACATACCGGCGATTTACGTCATATAATTGTACGTAGAGGATTGCGCACTTCTCAAGTGATGATTATTTTAGTTACTCGTACAGAGAAGTTTGTTCAAAAAGAGGCAGTTGTAGAGCAAATTACCCAGCAATTACCAGAAGTGGTGTCGATTGTCCAAAATATTCAACCTCATCAATCAAATGTGATTATGGGTTCTCAAAAGAAAGTATTATTTGGAGAAGATGCTTTCCAAGAAGCATTAATGGAATTTACTTTTACGATTAGTTCTCGTTCATTTTTCCAAGTTAATACGATTCAAACGGAAGTGTTGTATCATGAAGCCATTCAAGCAGCTGGATTAACTGGAGATGAAACGGTAGTGGACGCTTATTGTGGAATCGGAACAATGAGTTTAGCTTTTGCTAAACGTGCTAAAAAAGTTTATGCCATGGAAATTGTACCGGATGCCATTCAAATGGCGAAAGAAAATGCACGAATCAATCAGATTGAAAATGTAACATTCGAAGTGGGAGCGGCTGAAAAAGTCATGCCGACTTGGGTAGATTCAGGATTACAACCAGATGTGATTGTAGTCGATCCACCGAGAAAAGGATTAGATGGAGCATTTATTGATGCAGCTGTTAAAACTAAAGCTAGAAAAATCGTGTACGTTAGCTGTAATCCAGCAACATTAGCACGTGATTTAGTATTATTCCAAGAAAAAGGGTATCAGGCACTGTATGCTCAACCAGTGGATATGTTCCCAATGACGACAGCGATTGAAACAGTAGCTGTATTAGAACGAATGAATTAAGGAGGAAATATGAGAGGATTTTATTTTATTGTAGCATGGATTTCATTAGCATTAGGGGTTATAGGAATCGTCCTTCCAGTTTTGCCAACGACACCCTTTTTATTATTAACGGTATTCTGTTTCTCAAAAAGTTCCAAAAGATTTGAAGAATGGTTTGCCAATACGAAATTATACCGAATTTATGTATCGGATTATTTAGAAACCAAATCCATAGCAAGATCTCGTAAAAAGAAAATTATTATTTATATTTACATTTTAATGGGGATTTCTATTTATTTTGCCCCAATTATTTATGTAAAAATCGGTCTAGGTTTATTAACGGTATTTATTACGTATTATCTATTTAAAGTTATTCCGGATAAATAAGTATTGAAGTCTCCTAAGGGAGGCTTTTTTATTTTAGGATTTTTCACACAAAGGGAAGAAATAATTGAATGTAGGGATGTTGAAAGCGAATTCTCGTAGTAGTATAATAAAGCTAAATATGAAAAAGGCTATGGGGAGAATTTCTAAAGATAAAGTGGGTATTTTAAAATGAAAAAAAGTAAAATGATAAAAATAGTTTTAGCAACAACGATATTCGGTGGATTGTATACTTCACATATTGTTAGCGCACAGGAAAATAATACGGATAAACTGCATTCAGTTGAAATAGCTGTAAATAAGGCGTTTATTAATCAATTTCCTTATGGAGAGCAATTTATGGATGAAGATGGAGTGTTAGCTACTAGAATAAAAGCACCAGATACGGCAGTCAATACCAAACCAAAGGAGTATGAAAAAGAAGTAACTCGTAAAGTAAATTTTAAGGATAAAAAAACAGGAAAGACATTATCCCGAGTTTATCAAACTATTAGATTTTATGGAACATATGAATCAGAAAAGGGTGTTCCTGAAATATTAGAAAAGCCAGAATTTACTTACGAAGTCGGAATACCAGAAGTACATAAGAAAGAAGAGGTTTCAGAAGGTAAGATTACTCCCGAAATTCATGAAAAAGGAGATCCATTAGTCTTTGATCGTCCAGAATATAAAGAAGAACAAATCAAAGATATTCCGCCAGTTATAGATATTCCTAAAAAGGAAAAACCAAAAGTTTCTGAAGAACCGAAAGAAGAAACTACACAAGAAGAACCAAAGGAACCAGAAAATACTATTCTAGAAACAACAACGGAGGAAATGAAAGTTCCACGACTACCTCAAACTGGAGAAAGTTTTAATGGAGGTATACTAGGATTAGCTTTTGCTAGTTTAATAGTAGCAATGTTGATATTGAAAAAAACGTTAAAAGAATATAAGAAATAATAATAAAAAACGCATCTCGTCTTAAGAATACGATGCGTTTTTTAATGATTGAATAATCGGTTGATGTTTATAAGAATAATATAACTGAATCGTCATTGGAACCCAAATAAGTGGTTCGCAGAAAATAACTCCCATATATCCAGTTGAAGGAATAATGAAGAGTACAAATAAAATTTTCCCAAATAATTCAATGAAACTTGAAATTAAAGGCGTAATTTTTTGTCCTAATCCTTGTAAACTATTTCGAAGGACTAGTAAAACGGCTAATACTGGATAAAATGATGAACTAATTCGATTATAAAGAGATGCGTTCGAGATTAGCTCAGGATCAGTCGAACCAGAAATCAATTCGTTTAATGATGGACTGGCAAAAAATAATGTAATAGCAACAAAGATTGTCCATACAATTGCAACCATACTTCCTAAATAAATGCCTCGTTGAATTCTTTGAGGACGATTCGCTCCTAAATTTTGAGAAGTAAAGGTTGTTAAAGATGATGCAATCGCTGAAACAGGTAGCATTGAAAACGACATAATTCTTCTAGCAGAAGTTTGAGCACTAATGATGGTTGCTCCTAGCGCATTAATAGAAGTTTGTAAGGTTACTGTTCCAATAGAAACAATTGAAGTCATTAGTCCCATTGCTAGACCTTGTCCTAATAAATCAAGATACAATTCTTTATCCCATATAAAATGTTTTCGCTGTGGCAATAAGAAATTGGCTCTTTTTCGAATATAAAAATAACAAAGAATAGCAGAAAGTCCCTGAGAAATAATCGTAGCTAAACCTGCTGATTGCACACCTAAGTGTAATTGAGTAATAAAGAATAAATCTAAAATAATATTAACAATAGCAGAAAATATTAAAAAATATAATGCTGCTTGACTATCTCCAACTGCACGAAGTAAACCAGCGCAGAGATTATAAGCGAATGTGACTCCTACACATAGGACAATCATATGAATATACTGATAAGATAAATCAATGATTTCAGTTGGAGTTCCTAAAAATCCTAATAAAGGATACATTCCAAAGTGACCGATTGTTGAAACTAAGAAGCTAAGAGCTAGCCCAATTACTAATGTTGAAGCAACTGCTCGTTTTAATTGCGTCATATCTTGTGCACCAAAACAGCGAGCGATGACAACGCCCATACCATTTCCTACTCCAAGCGCAAACCCGATAACGAGTTCGAAAATAGCAGCAGTAGCACCAACACCTGCAAGAGCATTTGGTCCTAAATAACGACCAACAATCATAATATCCGCAGTATTATATAATTGTTGAAAAACATTTGAAATTAAGATGGGAATTGCAAAAGTAATAATAGAGCGTAAAATAGGTCCATCTAGTAAATTAACAGAAGTTTTTTTAAACATAATATAGTTTTATCATCTTCCTCCTTATTTGAATTGATACTATTTTATCAAAAAAATAGAATGATTTACAATGGTTATAGTAATGTTTAATATAATTAAATTAATAAAATGATATATTTTGGAGGAATGAATCATGTCAATGATAACAATAATCCTTGGAACTTTAGTAGCTTTAGAGTTTTTTTATATTTTTTACTTGGAAACAATAACGACAACATCTTCCAATACAGCAAGAGTTTTTAAAATGCAGGAAGAAGAATTGAGCCGTCCATCAGTGACTACACTATTTAAAAATCAAGGAGTGTATAACGGATTGATAGGAGTATTAATTCTTATTGCAATTTTTGTAGTTCCGAGTATTACTTGGCTTGTTCTTTTATTGCGTATATCATTTTAGTAGCGTTATATGGAAGTGTAACGAGTGATAAAATGATTCTTTTAAAACAAGATGGGATAGCGATTTTGACATTAATCTCGTTATTCTTTTAAAAACAAATAAGCATGAAAGCCCAAAATAACTTTCATGCTTATTTTTATAGTCTAATGATAGAATGTTCAACAAATGTACGATAACACATCATTTGTTTATTGTTATAAGAATCGATGACCTTTAATAACATTTGAAAGGCACTTCTACCAAGTTCCAATGTATGAATATTAACATATGCAGTCATTGGAAGTAGTGGAGGGTTTGAGTCAAATGTTAGAACTGGAACAGAAATTTGATTCTCGTTTAAGTATCTAAGAGCTCCTTCTGTAATTAAAGCATCGGTTGTTACAACTCCATCGATGTTTTCTCGTTCGATAATACTTTTCATCGTTTGATAGCCACGTTCTCTCGTAAATTCCCCAACATGAGATATTAATCCTTCTTTAATAGGAATAGCATAATGTTCGAGTGCTTTTTTATACCCAATTAAACGATCTTGCGAAACGAATAATTGATGACGTCCGCTAATCAATGCAATAGAAGAACATCCTTCTTTTATCATATATTCAGTTGCATCGAATCCAGCTTTTTCATTATTATTATCGACAAATGAAATAAAGGGTGATAAAGATTTTCCGATTACGACACTAGGGAATTCTTGTTCAATTGCTAATTCCACTAATGGATCGTCTGTTTCCCCGTAAAGAAATATAATCCCATCAACACGTCTCCCTAAAATGGTGTCTTTTAAAATTTTTAAACGCTGTTCGTCGTCTTTGCCTGTACATAACTGAATCAAATAATGATGATCTGCGGCAATTTGAGAAATCCCTCGAATAACTTCTGGGAAGAAAGAGTTTTGATAAAATGCATCCGTATCTCTTGGTAGAACGACACCGATGACATTGGTTTTATTGCTAGCCAAGCTTCGAGCATTGAAATTAGGATGGTAATTAAGAGCCTCCATTGCTTGGCGTACTCTTTTTTTAGTTGCTTCACTAATACTTGATTTATCTTGAATGACACGGGTGACAGTTGAAGGTGATACTTCAGCCAGTCGAGCAACATCTTTAATGGTGACAGCCATTTAAATTCTCCTTTTTTGTGTGAATATAAAAAATCTGGGCAGGAAAACAATGTTAACCAGCCCAGAGTAATAATCATCTTAAGATTTGATAGCTCCGTCAACCATACCTTTCATGATATGTTTTTGAGCAATTAAGAATAGGATGATGACTGGTAACATAATTAATAGAGTTGATGTTAAAATCATATCCCATTGTTTTGTAAATGATCCTGCAAAGTTAGATACTGCGATTGGAAGTGTTTGAATCGCATTCCCTTTACCTAATAATAATAGTGGTAATAAGAAGTCGTTCCAAATCCAAATACCATTTAAGATTAAAATTGTTACATAGATTGGTTTTAAAATTGGTAATACAACATAGAAGAATGTTTGCATTTTATTACATCCATCTAATTCAGCTGCTTCTTCGATTTCAAGTGGAACACCTTTAATGAAGCCGTGGAACATAAATACAGATAGAGACATTCCAAAACCAGTGTAAGCAAAGATGATACCAGGATAAGTACGTAATAAGCTAAATCCGAATAAAGGATTTGTAATTGTATCACTTAAAATTTTGAACCAAGTTACTAATGGATACATTACAACTTGGAAAGGAATTACCATTGATGCTACAAAGATAAAGAATACAACAGTTGATAGTTTAGAACGGTAACGAACTAATCCCCAAGCAGCTAATGCTGAGAATAATGTAATCGTTACTAATGAAATCACTGTAATAATTGTTGAAGCAAAAAATGATGATGGGTATTTAATGGAAGGATTATTCCAAATTGTTACCGCATTTGTCCATAGTTGACCGAAATTTGCAGGCCATGATAATGGGCTAGCCAAGATTTCGGCAGAACTTTTAGCTGAGTTAATCACTAATAAAAAGATTGGGCTTAAGAATAATAAGAATAAAACAGCTCCAAAAATTTCTAAAAGTAACAAGCCGAGTTTTTGGTTTTTCATTATAAGTCAATCTCCTTCCGTTTAGTGATTGAAGTTTGAACAACACTGATAATTACTAAGATGAAGAATAAAATAACTGCACGAGCTTGTCCTTGTGCCATTAAGTTGTCTCCAGAAGCAGTGTTATAAATATTCATTGTAATAAACTCTGTACTTTGGATAGCTTTATCATGCCATAATAGAGATGGTCCACCACCAGTAAGTGAGAAGTTTACATCGAAAATTTTAAATGAGTTTGTAATCGTTAAGAATAGTGATACCGTAAATGCAGGCATTACCATAGGAATAATAATATGTCTTAATCTTTGTAAAGCATTTGCACCATCAAGAGAAGCAGATTCTACTAAACTTGAAGGTACATTTTGTAATGCAGCAAAGTAAATCATCATAATATAACCAGCATATTGCCATGTGTTCGTAATAATTAAAGCTAATACTGCTAATTTAACGTCACCTAAAAATAGATTATCTACTAAGAATTGACTACCAATAGCTGAACCTAAAGCAGGGAATACTGAGTTATAAATGAATTGCCAGATATACCCTAATACAAGTCCCCCGATAAGGTTAGGAATAAAGAATCCAGCTCTGAAAATTTCACTGAATTTAATTTTACTAGCTACTAGTAAAGCTAAACCGAATGATACAAAGTTTACAACGACTACGTTAAATAATGCGAAAATAACAGTAATCATTAATGAATATTGGAAACGAGTATCGGCAAAACTGTCTGTAAAGTTTTTTAATCCAACAAAGTTAATTTTAGTTTGAGTAACACTCTTCCAGTCTGTTAGAGAATAGTAGAAACCTAAGAAGAAAGGTACAATAATTACGAGTGCGAAAATGATAAATGCCGGTAGCACAAGCCAGTAAAACGTACGTCTTGCGCGATCGTCACGACTAAGAGCTTTTTTATTCTTAGACATGTTAGGGTTCCTCCTTTTATGTATCGATGAGGTATTAATAACAGCAAACCCACAACGACCGTTGTAAGTAGTTGTGGGCCTGTGTTACATACTTAATTGTTATTTTTGAAGTAAGCTTGGTACTTCTTTGATTTGATTTGTGATCAATTCTTGGAATTTAGCTTTGTCGATTGAACCTTGAGCGTATTGTCCGAAGATTGGTCCTAATTTACCCATTAAGAAGTTGTCAGGCATGAAGTATGGGTTATCAAATGAGTAAACTGGTTTTTTAGCAGCAACCCATTCAGCTAAGAATTTAGATAATGGAGCGCTAGGCATTTCTTTAGAAGTAGAGAATGCTGAAATCATGTTAGCTTTGTTTACAGTGTAATCTTGACCTTCTTTAGTATCAACTAAGTCAGCGAAGAATTTGTTGATTGAATCTAAAGCTTTAGTGTCTTTGTTAACTACATAGTAAGATGGAGCACCGATGAATAATCCATCAGCATTTTTGTCTTTTCCTAAAGTTTGATAAGGGATGAATCCCATTTCGAATTTAGCGTTTAATTGTTTTAAGTTAGGATCTTTCCAGTTTCCTTGGTGTAAGAATGCTGCTTTACCACTAGCAAATGCAGAGTCCATGTCTTCTTGAGTACCAACTGTTAATAATTTTTTCTCAGTATGTTTGAATAATAATTCAACCCAGTCAGCATAGTTAGATAAACGAGCTTTGTCAGTTTCACCTTTAACTACTTGTTGAGTAACTGTACGGTCTCCGTTTGGTAAACCAGAACTTAAGTAAGCAGCGAAGTCGTGGATACCCATGATCCAAGTTTCACCTTCTTTAGTAGCAGTTGCTACTACTGTAGATAAACCTAATTCATCTTTTTTGCTTTCTAATGTATCCATTGCTTTTTGAACTGCATCAAATGAAGTTAATGAAGCAGGGTCAATACCAGCTTTAGATAATACATCTTTGTTGTAAGCTAAACCGTAACCTTCAACAGCTACTGGGAATCCGTAAACATCGTTTCCTTGTTTGAATTCAAATTCTGTTTTGTCAATCCAGTCACCTTTAAGTGGTTGTAAGTTATCTTTCCATAAGTCGTATCCAGCTTGACCTTCAATTACGAATACGTCTGGAGCAGTTCCAGCAGTAAATTCAGTTTTTAATTGATCTGAAATTTTACATGAACCAGAACATGTTTTAATGTTTACTGTAACTCCGTTTTTGTCGCCCCATTCTTTAGCGTATGCTGTTAAAGCATCTTGAATTTCACTCTTGTTACTATATAAAGTGAATTCTTTCTTGCTTTCAGAAGAGCCTCCTTTTGAAGAGTCTGATGATTTGCTGCCGCAAGCTGCTAATGCTAAACCAGCTAAACCAACAACGAATGATTTTTTAATCCAAGTGTTTGCCATTATTTTTTCCTCCCTTGAGATATATTCAGTTAACGCAAACGATTTCTTAACTGGCTTTAGTATACCTCTTTTGGAAATCGTTTGCAAGACTTTTTTTATAATTTTTTTAAAAAAATTTTAGCGGTTACATTTTAAACGGTATCTTGTTTATTTATAAAGCTATATTTATTAATAGGTAAAAAGTCGTTATTATAAGCGTTTTCTTTTAAAAAATGTTTTTATAAAAATTTGAAATTTTACTTGCTTTTTTATTTTTTTTCTAATAGTATTAAAGCAAACGGTTGCGTAAGTTTTGAATTTACGTACTCAATTAGATGGATAAAGAAAAGAGGGTAATATTTTTATGAAAGAAAGACAATCTGGTGTGTTAATGCATATTTCTTCTTTGCCGGGGAAATATGGAATTGGTTCATTTGGAAAATCTGCTTATGATTTTGTAGATTTTTTAGTACGTAGCAAACAAACTTATTGGCAAATTCTTCCATTAGGAACAACAAGTTATGGAGATTCTCCATATCAATCTTTTTCAGCATTTGCTGGAAATACACATTTTTTAGATTTAGATCTATTTGTTCAGGAAGGTTTATTAAATGAAGAAGAATTAACAGGTAATTGGGGAGAAGATTCTACAACTGTTGATTATGCTTTAATTTATGAAAAGAGAAGACCTATTTTAGAAAAAGTCGTTAAACGTTTCTTAGAAAAAGAAGATTTAACGGATTACCATCGTTTTGTGGAAGAAAAAGCAGAGTGGTTAGAACCATTTGCAGAATATATGGCGATTAAAGAAAGCTTCGATATGAAGAGTTGGACTAATTGGACGGATGAAGAAATCAAACGTCGTCATCCAGAAGCTTTAGCAAACTACCGTGAAAAATTAGCGGATAAATTAGAATATCATCGTGTCACTCAATATTTATTTGATAAACAATGGAAAGCGTTGAAAAAATATGCGAATGAACACCATATCCAAATTATTGGAGATATGCCAATTTATGTTGCAGAAGACAGCGTTGAAATGTGGGCAACACCTCACTACTTCAAAACAGATGAAGTTGGTAATGCGGCTTGTGTAGCGGGATGTCCACCAGATAGTTTTTCACCATTAGGACAATTATGGGGAAATCCAATTTATAATTGGAGAACGATGAAATTAGATGGCTTTACTTGGTGGATTAAACGATTGAAAGCAAGCTTTGAATTGTTTGATGTAGTTAGAATTGACCACTTCCGAGGATTTGCAGCTTACTGGGAAATTCCAGCAGGTGCAACAGATGCTACTGGTGGTGAATGGGTAAAAGGTCCAGGTTTTGACTTATTTGAAGCAGTGAAAAATGAACTTGGAGATTTACCAATTATCGCCGAGGATTTAGGATTTATGGATGATGCGGTTATTGAATTGCGTGAAGCGACAGGATTCCCAGGAATGAAAATTTTAGAATTTGGATTTATGGGAGCAGAACCAAGTAGCACAGATTTACCACATTATTATCCGGTAAACTCTGTTTCTTATACGGGAACGCATGATAATGATACAGTTTTAGGCTGGTATGAATCTGCAACAGATGAAGAACGTGATTTCTGTAATCGTTATTTAAATCGTACAGATGAGCCAATTAGTTACGCATTATTAAGAAGTTTATATGGTTCTGTAAGTAAGATGACTATTGCAACGATGCAAGATTTATTACAATTGGATACAACAGCTCGTATGAATATTCCAAGCACTCTTGGTGGAAATTGGGTGTGGAGAATGCAAGAAGGAGATATTACACAAGAAGTGGAAGATTTCCTATTAGAGATTACAGAATTATATGATCGTTCAAACGAACAGTTGTAGGGTTAACAAGTAGAAGGAGAAAACAATGCAAACATTAAAACAATATGTAGAAAGTAACTACCAAAAATCATTAGGAGAATGTTCAAAGGAAGAAGTATATGTAGCTTTATTACATTATACAAAAGAGAAAAGTGCAGCATTACCAGTAAATGAAGGAAAGAAAAAAGTTTATTACATTTCTGCAGAATTTTTAATTGGTAAATTACTATCTAATAATTTAATTAATTTAGGAATTTATGATGAAGTAAAAGAAGAATTAGAAGCTGAGGGACATACTTTAGCAGAAATCGAAGAAATTGAATTAGAACCATCATTAGGAAACGGTGGATTAGGGCGTTTGGCAGCGTGTTTCTTAGATTCGATTGCAACTCTTGGTTTACCAGGGGATGGGGTTGGATTAAATTATCACTTTGGATTATTTGAACAAAAATTCAAAGATAATCAACAAAATGCAGTGCCAAATAACTGGTTAACTCCAGATAGTTGGTTAGTTCCAACTTCTGTTTCATACGAAGTGCCATTTGCAAACTTTACATTGAAATCAAAAATGTTCAATATTGATGTATTAGGTTATGAACAATCTCATAAAAACCAATTACATTTATTCGATGTAGATACAATTGATGAATCATTAGTGCGTGACGACTCAATTACATTTGATAAAACAAAAATTGCTGAAAACTTAACATTATTCTTATATCCAGATGATAGTGATGAGCAAGGTGAATTATTACGTATTTACCAACAATACTTCATGGTAAGTAATGGGGCTCAATTGTTATTAGATGAAGCAGTTGCTAAAGGAAGTAACTTACATGACTTAGCAGAATATGCAACAGTTCAAATTAATGATACTCACCCATCGATGGTGATTCCTGAATTAATTCGCTTATTAGGCGACCGTGGAATTGAGTTTGATGAAGCAGTTGAAATTGTTCGCTCAATGACAGCTTATACAAACCATACAATTTTAGCAGAAGCTTTAGAAAAATGGCCTTTACATTACTTAGAACAAGTAGTACCTCACTTAGTGCCAATTATTAAAGAATTAGATGCTCGTGTAAGAGCTCAATTTGATGATGCAAGTGTAGCCATTATTGACGAACATAACCGTGTTCACATGGCGAATATGGATATCCACTATGGATATAGCGTAAATGGTGTAGCAGCATTGCATACAGAAATTTTAAAACAAAGTGAATTGAAGAATTTCTATGAAATTTATCCAGAGAAATTCAATAACAAAACAAACGGAATTACATTCCGTCGTTGGTTAATGCATGCGAACCCAGAATTAGCAAAATTATTAGACCGTACAATTGGAAAAGAATACCGTCATGATGCAACTAAATTAGAAGCGTTAAAAGCTCATACACATGATTTAGAATTCCAAGAAACATTAAAAGGTATTAAACGTAATAATAAATTACGTTTGAAACACTTCTTACAAGAACACCAAGGTGTAACTGTGAAAGAAGATTCAATTTTTGACGTTCAAATTAAACGTATGCACGAATACAAACGTCAACAAATGAATGCATTATATGTAATTTACAAATACTTAGACATTAAAAATGGAAACATTCCTGCGAAACCAATCACAATTATCTTTGGAGGGAAAGCTGCTCCTGCTTATGTTATTGCGCAAGATATTATTCATTTAATTTTATGCTTATCTGAATTAATTGCCAATGACCCAGAAGTAAGCCCACACTTACAAGTTGTAATGGTAGAAAACTACAATGTTACTGCAGCAACTCACTTAATTCCTGCAGCGGATATTTCTGAACAAATTTCATTAGCTTCAAAAGAAGCAAGTGGAACAGGAAATATGAAATTCATGTTAAACGGTGCGTTAACATTAGGAACATTAGACGGAGCGAATGTGGAAATCCACGAATTAGTTGGAGATGAAAATATTTATGTCTTTGGTGAAGATAGTGACACTGTTATTAAACATTATGAAAATAGTGATTATCATTCACATTCATACTATGAAAGAGAAGCGATTCGTCCATTAGTAGACTTTATCGTAAGTGATGCTTTAGTATCATTAGGAAATAAAGAACGTCTAGAAAGATTATTCAATGAATTAATCAATAAAGACTGGTTCATGACTTTATTAGACTTAGAAGACTATATTCAAACAAAAGAACGTATGTTAGTGGATTATCACGATCGTGAAAATTGGATTGCAAAAGTAATTACAAATATTGCAATGGCTGGTTTCTTCTCAAGTGACCGTACAATTGCAGACTATAACCGTGATATTTGGAAATTAAAATAATAGAGCGAAAAATGAAGGAGTAAGAAATAACGAGAGTTGTTTCTTGCTTCTTTTTTGCGTTACAATAGAAATAGACAAAAAGGAAAGGAAGATTCGATGAAAATAATTATGTCTCCTGCAAAAGAAATGGTAATTGACTTACCTATACAAAAAGATTGGAAGTTAACACAAGATAGTCAAGCGATTGTATCTAAATTAATGACTGTTACTAAAGAAGAATTGCAGCAGTTGTTAAAAGTGAGTGATGCCTTATTAGAAGAAAATTGGTTAAAAATCCAAAATTTCAAAGAACATGTTACATATCATGCGATGGATTTATATCAAGGATTAGCGTTTCGAAGTTTTAAGCAAGTAGCGGATTGGACAGAACATCGGGATTATGCAGTGAAACATATTAGAATTCTTTCGGCATTATATGGAGCTATTAGTCCAGAGGAATGTGTGAAGCCGTACCGATTAGATTTAACGATGAATTTAAAGGTTGAAGGTCTAACTTTAAAAAAATATTGGAAAGAAAGAATAACAACATCTTTTGAAAAGGGAGAGTGTGTAATCAATCTCGCAAGTAGTGAGTTTTCTTCGTTATTTTCTAGAAAAGATTATGAGTGGGTAGACGTTGATTTTTTTGAGAAAAAAGAAGGAGTGTTAAAACAACATTCTACCATTTCAAAAAAAGCTAGAGGAAAAATGGCAGCTTGGATGATGCATCATCATATTCAAGATAAAGTAGCATTGCAACATTTTGACATAGATGGATTTACATTTGATGCATCACTTTCCAAAGAAAATTACTATTGTTTTGTAAAAGAAGTTTCGTAATTTGGTATAAGAAAAATAAGTAGGAGTGTTCAAGATATATACAAAAACTATAAAATGAAATAGCCATCACCCATTGACGAATTTAAATAATTATGGTACTATGTCAAAGGTGCTTTTATACCTGATTCCTGATTAGAAATCATATCAGTCGTGCTGACTGGTAAAAAGGCCACTGAGAGAGACATTTATGTGTCTTTTAATTTTTACAAAAAAATGGACCACCAGGATGTGTGGACCAAGAAGAACCCGATAGGGAAGGAGGAAGAGCTAAATGCCAACAATTAACCAATTAGTCCGTAAACCTCGTAAATCAGCAGTTGAGAAATCAGCTTCTCCAGCGTTAGGTAAAGGATATAACAGCTTTAAAAAATCACAAACGAATACAAACTCTCCACAAAAACGTGGTGTATGTACTCGTGTAGGTACTATGACACCTAAAAAACCTAACTCAGCGTTACGTAAATATGCCCGTGTACGTTTATCAAACTTAATCGAAGTAACTGCGTACATTCCAGGTATTGGTCACAACTTACAAGAACACAGCGTAGTATTAATCCGTGGTGGACGTGTAAAAGACTTACCAGGGGTACGTTACCACATCATCCGTGGTGCATTAGACACTGCTGGAGTTAACAACCGTATGCAAGGTCGTTCTAAATACGGTACAAAACGTCCTAAAAAATAATTTAGGCTAACAATAAACAATAATAATAAATAACTCAACATGATGAAAGGAGGATTATAAATGCCTCGTAAAGGTCCTGTCGCAAAACGTGATGTTTTGCCTGATCCAATTTATAATTCAAAATTAGTTACTCGTTTAATCAACCGTTTAATGGTAGATGGTAAACGTGGTAAAGCAGCAACAATTTTATACAATGCATTTGACATCGTTAAAGAACAAACTGGAAATGATCCAATGGAAGTGTTCGATCAAGCTATGAAGAACATTATGCCAGTATTAGAAGTTAAAGCTCGCCGTGTTGGTGGTTCTAACTATCAAGTACCAGTTGAAGTTCGTTCAGACCGTCGTACTACATTAGGTTTACGTTGGTTAGTAAACTACTCACGCTTACGTGGTGAAGACACTATGGAAGTTCGTTTAGCTCGTGAAATCATGGATGCAGCGAACAACACAGGTGCTTCTGTTAAAAAACGTGAAGATACACATAAAATGGCAGAAGCAAACAAAGCGTTTGCTCACTATCGTTGGTAAGATTCAAAAAGCCTTCGGGCTTTTTAATCTATGCATAAATTAACTATTAAATAAAGAGGTGTAGAACGAAGATGGCAAAGAGAGAATTTACTCTTGAAAACACGCGTAATATCGGTATCATGGCTCACATTGACGCAGGTAAAACTACAACAACTGAGCGTGTACTTTATTACACTGGTAAAATCCATAAAATTGGTGAAACTCACGAAGGTGCTTCACAAATGGACTGGATGGAACAAGAACAAGAACGTGGTATTACTATCACATCTGCTGCTACAACAGCACAATGGAAAGGTCACCGTATTAATATCATCGACACACCAGGGCACGTGGACTTCACAGTTGAAGTAGAACGTTCTCTACGTGTATTAGATGGAGCTGTAGCGGTACTTGATGCACAGTCTGGGGTTGAACCTCAAACAGAAACTGTATGGCGTCAAGCTACAACATATGGTGTTCCTCGTATCGTATTTGCTAACAAAATGGATAAAATCGGTGCAGACTTCTTATATTCTGTACGTACTATTCATGAACGTTTACAAGCAAATGCTCACCCAATTCAATTACCAATCGGTGCTGAAGATGAATTTTCAGGAATCATCGATTTAATTAAAATGAAAGCTGAAATCTATACAAATGACTTAGGTACAGATATCCAAGAAACAGATATCCCTGAAGATTTACAAGATTTAGCAGAAGAATGGCGTGAAAAATTAGTGGAAGCAGTAGCTGAAACTGATGAAGAATTAATGGAACGCTACTTAGAAGGCGATGAAATTTCACAAGAAGAATTAAAAGCAGCTATCCGTAAAGCTACATGTGCTGCTGAATTCTATCCAGTATTATGTGGATCAGCTTTCAAAAACAAAGGGGTACAATTAATGTTAGATGCAGTAGTTGACTACTTACCATCACCATTAGACGTACCAGCTATTAAAGGGATTGATCCTAACACTGATGAAGAAACAGAACGTCACTCTTCAGATGAAGAACCATTCTCAGCATTAGCATTTAAAGTTATGACTGACCCATTCGTAGGTCGTTTAACATTCTTCCGTGTGTACTCTGGTACTTTACAATCAGGTTCATACGTTAAAAACTCAACTAAAGGTAAACGTGAACGTGTAGGACGTATCTTACAAATGCACGCTAACTCACGTCAAGAAATTCCTGAAGTATTCTCTGGAGATATCGCTGCAGCAGTAGGTCTTAAAGATACAACTACTGGGGACACATTATGTGATGAAAAAGCAGAAGTTATCTTAGAGTCTATGGAATTCCCTGATCCAGTTATCGAAGTAGCGATTGAACCAAAATCAAAAGCTGACCAAGATAAAATGGGTATTGCTTTACAAAAACTTGCAGAAGAAGACCCAACATTCCGTGCTTACACTAACCAAGAAACTGGTGAAACAGTTATCGCTGGTATGGGTGAGTTACACTTGGATATCATCGTTGACCGTATGCGTCGTGAATTCAAAGTTGAAGCTAACGTAGGTGCTCCTCAAGTATCTTACCGTGAAACATTCCGCGCTTCTACTCAAG
>NZ_CAUPZT010000002.1:0-98079 GCF_963515615.1 uncultured Granulicatella sp.
TGGAAACACGTTTGAAAAAATAGCTCAAATTCTAGAAGCTGAAAAATAGTTCTAAATTTCATTGCTATACCATTATCAATAATTCGAATAATTGATATTTAAATTGTTTAAAGTTATACTTTTTTTAAAGATAGAAATATCTCAAATACTTGTTGCTACTTAATAGGCAACTAAAATAAGTTTAAGTTCAAATATTTGTCGCTCCTCGATATGCGACTAACAAATTATCGAGTTCAAATATTTAGAGTTTCTGAATATAAAAATATTTTTTATAATAAAAGCGTTTGTGCCATAGATAACAGCAATAGTTTCATTGCAATTGGCATAAACGCTAGTTTTTGTTATAATTAGAAAGTGAGTTTAAGGACAGGAGGATGGCAATGGAAATTGAAAAGACAACTCAGATGAATTTGTTGTTAGAATTTTATGGCAAACTTTTGACTGAAAAACAACTAGGATATATGGAATTATATTACGGAGAAGATTATTCTCTTGGAGAAATTGCAGAAGAATTCGAGGTTAGTCGACAAGCCGTATATGATAATATTCGACGATCTGCTCAATTATTAGAAGATTATGAACAAGAATTACATTTAGTAAATGATTTTTATAAAAGACAAGCTATCTATGATGGAATTGAACAGCATATCAAAGAACATTATCCAAATGATCATCAATTGCAACAATTGATGACAGACTTACAAGAAATGAATAAATAAGCCTGATTGAGGAGTGAGAAAATGGCATTTGAAGGATTATCAGATCGCTTGCAAAATGCGATGGGTTCGGTAACAAAAAAAGGAAAAATTACCGAAGCTGATTTAAAACAAATGATGCGTGAAGTTCGTTTAGCTTTATTAGAAGCAGACGTTAACTTTAAAGTTGTAAAAGATTTTGTACGAAAAGTAAATGAACGTGCTTTAGGTTCTAATGTATTAGAAGCTTTATCTCCAGCACAACAAGTTGTAAAAATTGTTAATGAAGAATTAACAGAATTAATGGGGGGAGAACAAGCTCCATTCCAATTTTCACCAAAACCACCTACTGTTGTGATGATGGTCGGTTTACAAGGGGCAGGTAAAACAACAACTGCTGGTAAATTAGCTTCATTTTTAGCTAAACATGAAAATAAACGTCCATTATTAGTAGCAGCCGACGTTTATCGTCCAGCCGCTATTGATCAATTACAAACGTTAGGAAAACAATTAAATTATCCAGTATTTTCATTAGGAACAGATGTCAATCCAGTTGAGATTGCTAGACAAGCGATTGAACGTGCAACGATTGAAGGTCGTGACTTAGTCATTATCGATACGGCAGGTCGTTTACATATCGACGAAGCTTTAATGGAAGAATTACAAAATATTAAAGCTGTTGCAAATCCAAATGAAATCTTATTAGTGGTCGATGCAATGACAGGGCAAGATGCTGTGAATGTTGCTGAAACATTTAATGAACGTTTAGATATTACTGGGGTTATTTTAACAAAATTAGATGGGGACACTCGTGGTGGTGCAGCTCTATCGATTCGTTCTGTAACAGGCAAACCAATTAAATTCTCTGGTCGTGGAGAAAAATTAGAAGATTTCGAAATTTTTTATCCTGAACGTATGGCTTCTCGTATTCTTGGTATGGGCGATATTATGACTTTAATTGAAAAAGCTCAACAAGATTTTGATGAAGCAAAAGCTCAAGAAATGGCAGATAAAATTAAAGCTAATACATTTGACTTTAATGATTTTATCGACCAATTAGATCAAGTAAATAAAATGGGACCATTGGAAGATATCTTAAAAATGATTCCAGGTTTAAATAAAATTCCAGGATTAAATGATTTAAAAGTGGATCCAAAAGATACAGCACGTATGAAAGCTATTGTCTTATCAATGACGCCAGCAGAACGTGAAAATCCAGATATTTTATCACAAGCAAGACGTAAAAGAATTGCAGCAGGTTCAGCTCGTCCATTAGCAGAAGTAAACCGTTTGATTAAACAATTTAATGAGTCTAAAAAAATGATGAATCAAATGTCAAATGGAAATATGCAAGCTATGGAATCGATGATGGGACAATTAGGCATGGGTGGAGGCCGTAATAAATTAGGTCAAATTGCTATGCAACAATATGCTCGTCGTCAAAAACAAAATAAATTGAAAAAATTAAAGAAAAAACGTTAATAAATAGAAGGAGAGTTTGCAATGTCAAAACAAGTATTATTCATTAATGGTTCATTGAGAAAAGAATCTTTTAACCAAACTATTATTGATTATGTACAAGAAAAATTAGTTGAAAAAGGTTATCTAACAAAACAAATTAGTTTTAAAGATGTACCATTTTTCAATCAAGATATTGAATTTCCAGCTCCTGCTATTATAGAAGAGTATCGTGGAGATTTTGAAGCGTCTCAAGCTGTTTGGATTGTATCTCCTGAATATAACGGAAGTTTACCAGGAAGTTTAAAAAATGGTTTAGACTGGATGTCTCGTTCATTAGATATTACTTCTTATGCACCTCCGGCTTACATTGATAGCAAATTAATTGCATTCAGTAGTGCAGCTGGACATTCTGGTGGGGCAAATGTTTTACGTGCTTTAACAGAATTAGCTATTAAAATGCGCATGAATCCACTAGAAAAAACAGTGGGAATTCACATCGGCGCAGGATTCCAAACAGGTGTTTTAACTCTAACAGATGAAGATAAATCTGAATTAGATAAACAAGTGGAATTGTTAGTAGAAGCATTAGAAAAATAATAATTGAATGAATAGAAACGACCAGGCTTTTGTCTGGTCTTTTTTCTTTGTACTTGAAATAGTTTTCAGTGGCTTTTTATAAGTGAATTATGGTAAGATGTTTGGCTATGGATTTTTAGTGAAATGTATAGCAATAATTTGAAAGGATGAAACATGAATGAATAATGAAAAATGGCATGTATTGCCAGCAGTAATTGCGACAGCCATTATGAGTTTCTGCGGTGTATTAATTGAAACGGCAATGAATGTGACATTTCCGACATTAATGCAAGAATTTCAGACGACTTCATCTGGAATTCAATGGGTTACAACAGGTTATTTATTAGCTATTGCTATTGTTGTTCCTATTTCTGCGTATTTAGTACGTAATTTTACAACAAGACAATTATTTTTAGCTTCGAATTTAATTTTTATTATAGGAGTTTTAATCAATTGTATTTCTCCAAATTTAATCATGCTATTATTTGGAAGATTTTTACAAGGGGTTGGTACTGGAATTGCGTTACCATTAATGTTCCATATTGTATTAACTCAAGTACCGATTGAACAGCATGGTATAGTCATTGGATTAGGTTCTATGACAACTGCCTTAGCTCCACCGATTGGACCAACTTTTGGTGGAATAGTTTCAGCTACTTTAGGATGGAGATTTATTTATTGGATTTTAATTCCATGTTTGATCATTTCTTTAGTGATTGGCTTATGGGCGATTCCAAAAGAGAAAAGTATTCAAAAATCACCATTTAATCTACTAGCATTTTTCTTCTTAGCGAATTGTTTAGCTAGTTTATTAATGGCAATTGAACATTTATCTCTTGTATGGCTATTAAGTGCAGTAGTAACGGGTGGATTATTTGAATACTTCAATCGTAAAAATGCTTTATTATCTTTTGCACCATTTAAAAATCATACCTTTAATGGAATGTTATATGTAGTGTTAGCATTCCAAGCAACGGTATTAGGTTTGTCATTTGTTTATCCGAATTATTTACAGTTAGGTTTAAATCAAAGTGCGACAACTGCAGGGCTATTTATGTTCCCAGGTGCAGCAATGGTTGCTTTATTAGCTCCTGTTTCAGGTAAATGGTTTGATGTTAAAGGTCCGTTGAAACCTTTATTAACAGGTTTGATTTTAGCGAGTATTGGTGGAGTATTGATTAGCTTCTTCTTTGAACATTTAGCGATTCTTCCATTATTAGCATTGAATATTATTTTAATGAGTGGAAATGGATTTGTGATGGGAAGTAATGTAACATTTTGTTTAATGCAATTAGACAAGGATGTTCAGGCTGATGGAAATAGTATTGTCAATACTTTACAACAGTTTACTGGGGCTATTTCTACAACAGTAGTAGCAAGAATTTTTTCAGCGAATATGGATCGATTACCATTTGCTGGAAAATATAGTTTAATGTTTATTACAAGTTTAATTTTATTAGCTTTAGTAATCTTTATTGTTCAATATAAGAAGACAAGAAAGCCAAGTGAAGTATAATAATGATTTTCGTATACAAAATTTGAAAAGAAAAAATTTCTTTGTAGCTAAAGTAAAAAAATCCATCGTGAAGATGGATTTTTTTACAGGCAAAATTCGAGACCAAGGCTCGAATTTTAGCCATGTGACTCGCTATGCGAGGCTGCTGGTGACCTAGCCTACAAAAGGAATTTTTTTTAATTTTATAAGAGATGAGCATAATTTTTCAACTGTTTTGATAAGTATACAATTCTGTTCTAAAACTTAGATAGGGGAAAACTAAATTATAACTCGAAAGATTAAAAATAGAGCCATTCCATTTTAGAAATGTTTATGGTAGAGTATATGCGTAGAAAGTTTGAAAGCGGTGGCAATCTCTTAATAAGGTAGGTGATGCTTATGAGCATTGAATTAAAGCTACTAGGAAGGAGGTTGCGATTTGTCAAGCTATGAAGTAATGACATTGATAGGAACCTTTGCCATGGTACTATTGGCATTGTTGTCATTGATTGTCAAAATCATAGAAATAATGACAAAAAAATAACACCGCTCAGAACTTTGACGAGTTGAGTGGTGTTATTTAAGTCATTCAATAAGCCACCGTCTTTTGAACGGTCTACAAGAGAGTCGAGTTCCCGCTCGGCTCTTTTTGTATCTAAAGTATAACAGAATATAAAAAATATGCAAATAATTCTATCTGCATCTTACTTTTAGTTTGATGAATCCTATTGGCGAATCAGTTTGAGTAACGAAATTCCTTTATAAGAGATGAGCGTAATTTCTAGTATCAATTTTAGTAGTTTAAATTTATAGGCAAGTTAGAATGCGTCTTCTTTTTTTTATGATATAATTTTAATATCTTATAAAAATTATAAGGATTAAAATTAAGGAGCGGATGATTTTGAAAAAGGCAATGGTTATTATTAACCCAACCTCTGGGGGAGAACAAGCATTAAATTACAAAGAAAAAATTGAAAATAAAGCAAAAGAATATTTTGAAGTAGTTGAAATACGAATTACTGAAAAAGCTTTAGATGCCACTCATTTTGCTGAAGAAGCAGCCAAAGAAAAATATGAGGCTGTGATTGTTTTCGGTGGAGATGGTACGGTGAATGAAGTTATTTCAGGGATTGCTGAAAAAGAATATATTCCAAAATTAGGGATTATTCCTGGAGGAACAGGTAATTTAATTACTAAATTAGTACAAATTGATCAAGATATTGACAAAGCAATCGAAGGGTTAGATTTTAATTTAACAAATAAAATTGATATTGGGAAAGCAAATGATCATTATTTTGGGTATATTTTTAGCGTAGGTTCATTACCAGAAGCAATTCATAATGTAGAAATTGAAGATAAAACAAAATTTGGAATGTTTGCATATGCGATTAATACAGTAAAATCTGTTATTAGAGATGAAGTTTTTAATATTAAAGTTGAAACTGAAAATGGCAACTATGAAGGAGAAGCTAGTCAAGTATTAGTGTTATTATCGAATTATTTCTCTGATAAAAAAATATTTGATGAAAACAAAGTAGGTTATGCTAATATTTTAATTTTAAAAGATGCGTCTATTTTCTCTAAATTATCATTAATTCCTGATTTATTAAAAGGGGATGTGGTAGAAAATGATAGTATTGAATATATTAAAGCAAAAACGATTAAATTTTCTTCTGATATTGAAATCGAATCAGATATTGATGGAGATCAATCAGATGATTTACCAGTTGAAATTAAAGTGCTAGGAAATCATATTGAAATCTATTCATATCCAATTGAAGAAGCACAGAAATGACTGTTTTGCGTATATAAAATTCAAAAGAAAAAATTCCCTTTGTAAGCTAGGCCGCCAGCAGCCTCGCATAGCGAGTCTCATGGCTAAACTTCGAGCCTTGGTCTCGAAGTTTGCCTGTAAAAAAATTCATCTCATGATGGATTTTTTTACTTTGGCTACAAAGAAAATTTTTCTTTTTGAATTTTATAAGACTTGTCGTACTGTAACTATGTGCTACAATTGGCATTGTTATCATTAATTGTCAAAATCATAGAAATAATGACAAAAAAATAACACCGCTCACAACTTTGACGAGTTGAGTGATGTTATTTTAGTCACTTAATTAGCCACCGTCTTTTTAACGGTCTACAAGAGAGTCGAGTTCCCGCTCGGCTCTTTTTGTATCTAAAGTATAACAGAATATAAAAAATATGCAAATAATTCTATCGGAGAATCAGTTTGAGTATCAAAATTCCTTTAATTTTGTATGTAAGAAATTAAATTACACTTCTAATTTAAAATAATTGATTAAGTAGTGAGCTAATCCATCTTGATCATGTGGTAATGGGGTAATATCATCAGCGATTGCTTTTAGGCTATTAATGGCATTATTCATCGCAACGCCGTGCCCAGCAAATTCAATCATTTCTAAGTCATTATCTTCATCACCAAAAGCTAAAACATCTTCCGTTGGAATTCCATAATATCGAGATAAATGTTGGATTCCAGTAGACTTATCGATACCATAAGTTACAATCTCTAGGCAAGGCATATCGCCTCCCCAAGTACGCACATCAATCGTGTGTCCATAACGTTGCTTAATTTTTTCTTTAATGAAAGGTTGTTTTTCAATACTAGAAAAAACGGTAATAGCTGTTGGCTTTTCAACTAACTTCGTATCTTTTTGTAATAAAATAGGTTGTTGATCTTTTGGATAGTAGGGTGAATCGGGAATATTTTCAATGGTAGCATATAAATGATGCTTTCCTTCGACCATGAAATAATCACATTCTAATTCTTTATGAAATTCTAACATATCAAAAACGATTTCTTCATCTAATGTTACGTGAAATTCTCCTTGCCAATTTTCGTCAGTTGGAATATGGCATAGAGCTCCATTAAAGTTCACAATTGGTCCACCTAAACCTAGTTCTTCATATAAATGTTTAGAACTTCTATAAGGGCGACCTGTTACAATTGCAACTTTGTGTCCAAGTTCTGTTAAACGATGTAAAGTTTGGATAGTAATAGGATTAAATTCAGATTGTCCATTTAATGTTGTGCCATCTAAATCTAGTGCAATTAATTTTGGTTTCATTTTTTCCTCCTGTAGTCATCTATTTAATCGATTTTAATTGACGGCAACTTGTCAATTTAGTTACAATATCCTTATGAGTGTACCATATTTTTTATAAAATATGAAGAAAGAGGTTAGTTATGATTATTATTCAAGAAAAAGTTATTGAAAATATTCCAATTTTAGAAATTGTTCAAGAAGAAAATAAAGATAAAATGATTCCGACAGTTGTTTGTTATCATGGTTGGACTGGAAGTAAGGAAAATTGTATTCACTACGGAGCAATGCTTGCAAAAAATGGCATGCGTGCGATTTTACCCGATCAGCTATATCATGGTGAGCGAAAAACATCTGAATTAAATGGCTTTGAATTATGGGAAATTATTGGGCAAAATGTTAAAGAATTTCCAACATTAGTCGGAGCTTATCAAAAAGAAAATTTAGTCGATAATAAAATCGGAGCAATTGGATTTAGTATGGGTGGAATGACAACTTACGCATTATTAAAACATTTTCCATTTTTATACGCTGCAGTTAGTTTAATGGGGAATGCAGATCCAGTTGAATTTGCAAAATGGTCACTTACTTCTACTTGGATGAAAGATAAACCAGCAGTAGAATTAACTCCAGAGTTAATGGATAAATATATTCCAATGTTACAAAGTTTATCATTAGCAGATAATCCTGAAACAATTGCAGGTCGTCCAGTATTAATTTGGCATGGACTAGAAGATAAAAAAGTACCATATGCATTAAATCGTGCATTTTACGAAAAGATTAAAGATGAACCATATGCAAATCGTGTGAAATGGATTGAAACTCCTGAAGTGCCACACTTTGTTACGTTTAAAACCATAGAAGCATCTGTAGAATTTTTAAAACAAACATTAGTAGAGGAGTAATCGTATGAGTGAAACAGCAGAAGTAATGAAAGAAAAAATTTTAGAAGCATTAGAAACAGTGATTGACCCTGAATTAGGGATTGATATTGTTAATTTAGGATTAATTTATGGAGTAGAGCTAAATGAAGAAGGACATTGCCAAGTGAATTTGACTCTAACAACAATGGGATGCCCATTAGCAGATATTATTACTGATGAAATTCATCGTGCATTAAAGGGAATCGAAGAAATCAAAACGATTGATGTTAAATTAGTATGGTATCCAGCTTGGTCTCCAGAAAAAATGTCTCGTTATGCGAGAATTGCATTAGGAATTCGATAATGAATAGAAAAGAAGGCCTAAAATCATGAGTAGATTTTAAGCCTTTTATAGTATAGTAATGAGTTCTGTTAATCTTCACCCGGTCTCATTGGTCGTTTATATTTACTTTTTGCTTCTTGACGAATGACCGTTTGAGGACTTTTTCTTCCAGAGTTATACGATTTAAAAATTTCTTGCATTCTTTGATCATCAAATAGTTCTAAATTTTTATCAACAAAATGAAGGGCATCTTGCTGCCAATCTGAATGATAATAATTAAATAATTCTGCTACAGCCATTCTTTTGTCTGTAGCACTTCCTTGGAAGTTTGGATCTGTTATTTCTGCTAAATATTGTTGCATTTTTGCAATTTTTTCTTTATCAAATTCAACCATAAATCTTCGCCTCTTTTCGTTTGTATTGTAACATAATTTGTAGGGCTAAAAAAGAGAAATGTTACCGCTATTTTTATAGAGTTTATAAATTTTTCTGAGGGTATCACTGTTATATTATTGTATATTTTAGTATACTATAAGGCGATAAAGATTAGATACGTATACAATACCGTATCAAAACGCAATTTTGTACTTTTTCTAAAGAAACAAAATGAAAATACGGTGTTGTATTGTATCTTTTTTTGGTTGTATTTACTAGTTGATTTTTTGGTTGACTTTTTCCATTACAAGTATTCCCCCCTCGTCCGTTGGGTGAGAGTAGTGGTCTGTCATTGAAACATTTGCATGACCTAAAAAGTTTGCAATGAGTCTAGGGTTTATATTTGTTGATTGTGCTTGAGTAGCGAAAAAGTGTCTTAATATATGGGGAGTTATATTAATTCCAGTTTTCTTTTTGATATGTTTAAATATATTATTAAGTAGTTGAGTGCTGAAAGGCTCTCCGTTTTTTCCAACAAGTAACCATGCATCTTTTGTATAACTTGTATTTTTGTTTGCTATATAACGCTCTTTGCTTAATTTAATAGCCTTTTTCAACAATTCTGTATCATCTTCAGTAATAAATATATCTCGATTTTTACCAGTTTTTGTACCTTTTCCATCAGGATATAATGCTGTACGACTTTTATCTATATGGATTTTAGTAACATTATCTTTGAACGATACCACCGACTCCCTAATTGCTAGCACTTCACCTCTTCTTAATCCGTACGATAATAACATAAACGACACTTGCACCATAATGTCATAATGATCATGAATATATTTTTTAATAATATTGAAGTCTTCAAGAGATAATTCTTTGCTGAATTTTGGTTTATTACTTTTAACAGGTTCAATACCTTTCGCTCTATTTCTCGTTAATACTTCATTTTGGTAAGCATGTTCTAAAACGCTTGATAACAATCCTAAAGTGGCAGCTATAGTTGTACTTCTATATTTTTCACCTAATTGAATATTAAACATTTGTATATCTTGTCTGGAAATTTCTTCCAACTTCTTTTTTTTAAGGTCAGTACTAATCATATTATAGGCTGTTGTATATGTTCTTTCAGAACTTTTATTCCATTTACCACTTTTAATTTTCAGATTAGAGTATATCTCAAAATACTCATCTAGCGTGTATTCTTTCTTGAAATACTCTCCAGTTTCAATAGCTGTTGAGATTTCTGCTCTAGCTTGTCTAGCTGTAACCAAACTAGTATATCCTTGCTTTTGAACTTGCGTTCCTTTGTGCGAGAATTTCAGTCCATAAAGTTTCATTCCTTTACTTTCATAACTAAAAATTCCGGCGTATTTTGTTGGTTTTCTATTTTTCATATTTATATTTCCTTTCTTTACCAACCAGTGAGACGATTTTGGCTGAAAGGGTAGGGCAACACCTCCTTTAAAGAACGTATGTTCGTGATAATTTAGTTAAAAAGCTTGAATTTACAATGAAAAACAAGCTTTAAATTGTTTATACTGACAAAATCTTATCTGATTTTGTTCTATTACATTTCCAACAAAGAGTTTGTAAATTATCTTCAGTAGATAATCCACCTTTTGCAACTGGAATAATATGGTCTACCTCAAGTAGTAGTAAGTCTTGTTGAGCAGTGGAAGCACCGCAAGATTGGCACGTATATTCATCTCTACGTTTAATGTATTCACGTAATTTTTTAGTCATTAATGATCGTTGAGCTTTTGCACTGTTTTTGTATTTCACTTGTTCGTCCATATACTCAATTAACATTTCAATTGTTTCTTCATTTAATGTAATTGAAGTAGTTTGACTGGAGTTTCCACCGGCACTAACATACTGGAAAGTGTAAGTAGGGAACTTGAATGAAATACGAGGCAATTTTACATCAATTAAGTGTAATAACTCATCTTTGTAATGTGCAAGAATGAAATATGGTGGTCTGATACTACCTATAATTCGATTGTATCGACCATCTAAATTACGTTTAGCATTTAAGAAACGAGATACTTGTTCACCTAAATCTTGAATATATTGTAAGTTTTCTTCATTAGGTTTGAAGTCGAAATACTTACATAAATATTTGAATGGTTCTAACTCTGCATTTCTAACAACCTGTAATGATGCATTGTGTACATATCTCGATTGATTAACAACGTTTCTATCTCGTTGAATGTTATAAGCACTAGTGTTGCTCCCTGTAGCCAAATGAGCATACTTATATTTATCTGAACTGTTCGATTGAAGGCTAATTGTTTGAAATTTCTCAACGTATCTAGCAATATCATTGTATTCTTTTACGAATACGTCGATTTGCATTTTATGTTGAATAAATTCTTTACTCATGAAATATCTTTCTTTCATTAGATATCTACCTACTCGATATACTATATATGCCCAACCGAAAATTGGAATAGAAAGCATAAAGAACATTAATGCAAAATCGGAAAAAGTAAATCTTCTTTTTAATTTGTTTGCTTTGATTTTTTCTCGTTCGATTTCTAATTGTTCATCAGTAATAAGTGGCAAATCTTCCAAATCTGCCTTATGTCGATTATAAACTGGTGTTTGTGGTATGAAAGTACCCTGAACAGTAGCTTTTATTTGATTATGGATAGGCTTTCTATTATCTTTAGTAGCTAAGTGATAAAAGAAGTAGGTCATCCCTAATGACATGCTAAGCATAAGAATAGTACCAAAAATCCCTAATTTGTTTGATATAAACAAAATATTAATAGACTCAATAACAGAACAAAAACATAAAAATCCGAATATTACCTTCCTCATAAATATTCCACCTCAAATATATCTTTCCATTTCTTCTTCAATTCCATAAGCATGCAATAACTGATATTTTGACTCATACAGATATTTATCTTTTCCATACAATAGAAGTTGAGTCGCAAACTCATTCGCTTCACTTTCAATCTTGATACGATTAGAATTTATCCCTAATGATAAAGCCGGTTCGTTAGGGTGTAGGATAGCGTGTCCCAATTCGTGACAACAAGTAAATAGCTTCTTATTTTCTTCCAACTTACTATTAATATATATCATCTTAATATTGTTACATTTACGATAATATCCATTGATATTGCCCAACTCGACCTCAAGAATAACGATTCCTTTTTCTTTAGCAATTTTGAAAGGATTGCTTGTACCATGCTTACGAACTAATTTATTTATATAATCGCTAATATCCATGGCAACACCTACCTTAATCTCGATATTTTTTAGGAGTAAACTTGCGTTTAGCTTCTTTTTTAGCAATGTTTAATCCCATTGACAAAGCATTGATTAACAAAGCTCTAGAGTCTTCGTCGTATTCTTCCATATCTTTTGAATACAGCCCGTTATCTAACTCTTCAACTAACTTTTCTAGAGTTTTCTCAATGTTTTTTTCATCTTTTTCTGTTAGATCATAATATTTATTCTTCGATGTAGAGATACCTAATAGATAATCTGTACTAACATGGAATATATCTGCCACTTTTGTAATGATTTCAGGAGTAGGTTTTCTATTATCGCTTTCATACAATGAGATTGTAGACGGCGATAAATTTAAAAGATTTCCTAATTCTGATTGTTGCATTTTTTTATTCATTCTCAATTCTTTCAATTTAGCACCAAAACTCATACTAACACCTCTTTCGTGATTTACTTTTAGTAAATTATAACATTTACAAATTGTAAAATAAAGAAACTTTGCAAAATGTCAAAAAAGTTGTTGACAATTTGCAAAGTGTAAACTATAATGAATTTACAGATAGCAAAGTGAGGTGTGAAAGTGAAAAATAAGAAGCTAATCGATAAACGAGGTTCGAAAACTCAAAAAGAAGTTGCGAATGCTATTGGTATCAATCACGGTTACTATTCAATGATTGAAAACGGATTGAGAATTCCACCATATAACGTAATGATTAAAATTGCTGATTATTTTGGTGTGAAACCAGACTATTTTTTTTACAACAGTACTTTACGAAATGCAAAGTAGAAGTTTGTATATTGTAATTTAAGAGGTGTAAGAATGCATATAACAATTGAGAATAAGGAATTGTACGAAACGATAACCAATCAATTAGTAGATAGACTGTTCGATACAATTCACCAATCAGTAGTAGACGAAATCAAAAACAATGATGAAATTCTATCGGCTGAGCAAGTTTGGAAAAGATGTTTTCCGGCTTACAAACAGTTATCAACTTGTCGCAAACATTTCTTAGATAGGCGAGATTTTCCGAAAATAAGAAGAGGCAATCGTACTTACTATAGTTTGAAGCAAGTGAACGAATATTTAAAAAATGCAAAATAACCAACCAGTGAGACGGAACGGTTAAAAATCAAGGGGGAAACAAATGGAAAAAGTAAAAACATTTGCAATTTGCTTATTGCTAATATCAATACTCTTATCGTATTCAGTCATCTATCAATTATGGATGGATAAGAGAATTTTGCAAAACAAAGTTAATGAGTTGGAGAGCGTGATACGAGTACATGAAATTATAAAACGAACTGGAAAAAATGGGGGGTGAAAAAATGACGAGAAAAGAATATAGAAGACAAAAAAGAAAAACATTTAATAAATGGTTTTTAATCAGATTTGCACAAGCATTTGCCTATTTTACAGCATTTTTAGTTTTGTTATTCCTGTTACTATCTTTGTTCATAGGGGCGACAAATCAACATTACGAGAAATTGCAACTAATTCAATCTGGACAATATGTTGGTGAGAGATGAGTAAGGTAGATATGACAATAAAAGAAAAATTAGAAATTATTGATGAGTTACTAGTAGAGTACATGAAGCCTCATTCTTCATGGAAATATATGGAACAAATTCAAAAATTATTACAAGAAATCGGTTATCCGAGCAAAACAAAAAAGCCGACAACTGCAATTGTCGACTAAAGAAAATATAAATAATTTACAAGGAGATTATAACATGTTTACAACATTTGAACAACAACACAATTGTTATTTAGAACCTCCAGAGCCAAAAATATTTGCTTATGACTGGCGAGGAGTTGAAATTTATTATGGCGATCGATATTACGAATATGACGGTGATTATATCTTAGAGAATGATTTGGAATGTTACGTTAAAGCAAAACTAATTACAAAATACGGCAGAGGGGTACCAGTGTATATATTCGAAACTGAAGAAGATGAACCGTACCTTTTAGCTTATGACTGGCGAGGAGACGAAATATACTCTAATGATAGTTACTATTATCTATATGGTGATTACATCCTAGAGAATGATTTAGAAGAATATGCAAAAGAAGTATTAGCACCAGTATTAATGACGGCGGGGGAATAAAAATGTTAAAGAAATCAGAAAGTATTCAAAACTTGTCAAAAGCAATGGCAGAATTTCAAAAAGCTATCAAACAACCTTTGAAAGATGCAAATAATCCATTTTTTAAGAAACCATACGTACCACTAGAAAATGTGGTAGAGGCAATTAATAAAACAGGTTCACCACTAGGGATTTCATTCATGCAATTTGCTAGTAGCGATGAAACTGGAAGTATTGAAGTAGCAACGTTAGTAATGCACTCAACTGGAGAGTATATCGAATTTCCTCCAGTACGAATGAAGCCGGAAAGTAATAAGCCTCAAGCAGTAGGAAGTGCAATCACTTATGCTAAACGATATGCATTAAGTGCAATCTTTGGCATCACTTCAGATAAAGATGATGACGGTAATGAAGCAACTGGATTGAATACACAAGTTGAGCAACAACAACAAGCTAAACAGCAAGTAATACAAGAGGATGCGATAGGAAAAATCGAAAAATACTGGACTGAGTTTGAAAAATTAGGGGTAGATGTTACTGAAGTAAAGAAATATTTATGTGACAAACATAAAGTAGGAAAACTAGTTGATATTCCAGTCAGTCAATTATTAGGTGAGTTAAAAATTATTTACATGAAAAAATCAAAAGATAAAGGGGTAGCAAAAACATGGTAGAGACAAATGAATTGGCAGTATTAGACAGATTAGAAATCAGTTATGACTTAGCAGGATATCCTGAAGTCAAAAATTATGAGGTAGTATACGGTACTCTTGAAGCAATGCTTGAAGGTGCTGACAAACTAGTTATCACGGCAGATGAAGCTAGTGTTGAAAGTGCAAAATCAATCAAATCACAATTAACAAAATATCAAAAACGAATTGATGAAGTATTTGAAGTTGAAGAAGCAAAATACAACGAGTTAGTAAGTAAAAAACGTTCGTTAAAACGATTGTTTGAACGATCTAAAAATTATCTTAATGATGGTATTGAGTACGCAAAAACAGAATGGGTAAAAGAAGCAATTAATGAGTACAGCAGATTAGCTAGTGAAGATATTGATATCTCAATGATTGACCCAAAAACATATTCACGAAAACTAACTAAAAAGTCAGTGTTTGAAGTGATTGAGAGTGAAGTAATCAGAATTGAAGAAGAATACAAGAAGTCTCAACATGAACAAGAAGTATTTGAAAAATATTGCAATTCAAAAGGAATTTCACCGGAATTATTACTAGATTGGCAGAAAACAATGAGCTTGAGTGAAGCGATGGAAAGAGTCGATTATTTAGTAGAAATTCAAGCGAAAGAAGCGAAAAAAATGGAAGAGGTACAAGCGCCTCAACCAGTAGTAAAAGTCTCAGAACCGGAAGAAATAGACGAAACAGATGAAACAGCAGACATTTGGGCGGTTATGTTACGTATGACTGATAAACAAAAATCTCTATTCAAGCAATTTTTAAATGATACAGGAATTGAATTAGTCGGAAAACCATCAATTGTGGATGATATTTTTTAATGAAATATGAAGGTTTTATAGCAAATACATGCAACAACGATATTCAAATAAAATTAGAGAAAAAGTTTGATATCGAGGGAGCAAAACGCAAAAGCGATACAGGATTTATCAAGGTATTAGTACAAGTGATTGATGATAGGAGTATAACTCCTAAACAACAGAAATTTATCTATGCATTATTCCGAGATATTAGCGACTATACAGGTTATCCACCAGAATGGGTCAAAGACTTATTCAAAAATTATTACAGTGCTTATTATGGGACAGAAACAATAAGCCTAGCGTTGAACGGTGCTAGTGTAACAGAAGCAAATCAAATGATTGAGTTACTAATTGAATTTTGCTTTCAAAATGATATCCCATTCCACTTCAAAGAATTCCAACAATCTGCTGATTTAGCAAGAATATATTTCTTATTTATGAAGTATAGAACGTGCTTTGTTTGCGGTAAGCAACATGCGGATGCGGATCATGTCGATGCAGTTGGAATGGGAAACAACCGTAAAAAAATTAATCATGCAAATAGATTTTACTTTTGCTTGTGTCGTGAACACCATACAGAACGCCATACCATCGGGCTTAAGGCAATGATGGAGAAATACCATATTGTGCCAATCAAACTTGATGCTGAGCATATACGAGAGTTTGGTATTGGGCAGAAAGGAGAACAAGATGAACTACTTGAAACAAGTATTAGCACTCAATCAACTACAGTTGAGAGACCCTCTTTCTAAAGGGCAATACATGTTATTTCAAGCATTGCTGAACGTAAATAATGATTGTGGTTGGATTGAATGGTTTGAAGTAGCCTCTATCAGATTAGAACTCTTCTCTCAAATGAGCCGTGAGGGCGTACAGAAAGCACGAAAAGAATTAATCGAAAGAGGATTAATCGAATTCAAGAGCAATGGAACAAGAGCCGGAAGCTATCGATTGAAGAAATTATATGAAGATAGTACTCAAGTTAGTACAAAAGATAGTACACAAAACAGTACGCAAGATAATACTGAAATAGAGCCTTTAAGTACTAATTTGCCAACTCAATTAGAGAAAAATACTCAAACGAGTACACAAGATAGTACACAAAGTAGTACTCAAGGTAGTACACAAAGTAGTACTCAAGGTAGTACACAAGATAGTACGCCGTTAAATAAACAAAATAAAACAAAACTAAATAAAAGTAAATTAAATAGTTGTAGTAGTTATACAGAGATGAGTGATAAAAATTCTTCTGACAACGACGACAACAAAACAACAGAAAATGTTTTTGAATTTTATCAAAAGAACTTTGGCATTCTATCGTCATTCATTCAAGAAGATATCCTGTACTGGATTAGAGACATTGGCGACGGTTTAGTACTTGAAGCTTTAAAACGTGCTTTAGAACAAAACAAAGAATACGGCTATGCAAAGAAAATAATGCAAAGTTGGGCGAGAAAGGGCATTGATAGTTTAGAAAAGGCTGAGGCTGAACGAGTCCAATTTATTAGAGCAAATGAAAAACGAGGCAATAGCTATCAAAGAACAGGCAGAGTTGCTACTGTTCCTGATTGGGCAAATAAACCGAACGAAACGAAAGAAACAAAACTGAGTCCGGAAGAAGAGCAGAAATTACGTGATCAGTTAAATGCATTGAGGAGCGTGGCTGAATGATACGACTACCACAATCAAAATACCGAAACAAGAAGACCGAAATTGACGGTATTACGTTCGATAGCAAGGTAGAGGCAGAATACTACTGCCACTTAAAGCTATTGCAAAAGAGCAAGCTTATTCTAGGATTTGAGCGACAGAAACGAATGCTATTGCAAGAGGGCTATACCAGACCATCGACTAGAACGAAAGTGCGACCGATATTTTACGTTGTTGATTTCATCGTATACGAAAATAACGGAGAAAAAATCTATGTTGATGTGAAAGGTATGAAAACAGACGTATTTAGACTAAAACAAAAAATGTTTGAGTACAAATTCAAAAAACAGCTAAAAACAGTTAAAAAGCGAGGGAAAAAGTGGATATATGATTGATAAAAACAAGATGAAAGATTATGAATTGCATTTGTTGAAGTTAATTCCAGTTGGGGCTAACAATGCAATCACGACAAAGAGATTAGAAGAAAAAACAAAAAAGAATGCTCGAGATATTAGGCGTATTGTTCGTGGGTTAGTGATGAAATACAATATCCCGATTATTGGAACGAGATATGGAGAGGGTGGTTATTACATTCCTAAAACCATTAAAGAACAACAAGATGGCGTTAAACCATTGTTAGAACAAGCAACAAAAGAAATGGAACGAGTAAGTACTCTTGAAAAGAGTGATATTCATGAATACAAAAAATATTTAGGAGAGATGAATAATGATAAACAACGTTGTATTAACCGGAAGAGTTACAAAGGATATCGAGTTGAAAGTTACTCCAACGGGTAAAAGCGTATGCTCGTTTAGTTTAGCAGTTAATCGAAAATTTGTTCAAGATGGAGAAAGACAGGCAGATTTTATTAATTGTCAGTTGTGGGGTAAAAGTGCTGAAACATTAGAAAAATACGGAAAAAAAGGCATGTTGATTGGCGTTGAAGGGCGACTTCAAACTAGAAATTATATTAACCAACAAGGGCAGACCGTTTATGTGACGGAAGTTGTGGCAGAAAGTTTTACTTTCTTAGAGAAGAAACAAAGTAACGACCAACCGCAATTTAATGATTTTGAAACTTATGGTGGATTTGAGGTGAATGACGATGACTTACCGTTCTAACGTGATAAAAAAAGGCTTCATTGGGCTACAGTTGAGTTTTGATGACTCGAAAATTTATATCAATGTGGAATGCTTTGGATATGTTCGAGACAACGGATACGATGGCTCACTTGTGGGTACGACCTTTGGTACGGCTTATTACGTAAAAGAAAAGCCGGACGAGATTTTGGAAAGGCTCAAAGAAATGTATGGATAACAAGTATGAGAAACCTGTATTTAAAAATATTGAGTATGTGATGATTGATGGCGTTAAACGAGTGAAAAACAAGAAAACTGGAGAGATTGTACGTCATTCAATGTATGACGGAACGATTAAAAAGTATTCTGCTAGAAACAAACGAAAATAAACTTAGGAGATGAAAAATTATGGAATTTAAAGAAGTTACAGAGTGGATGAATAACGTTTATGAACGTAAAAATGCTGATTATGGCAATAGTTTTGGTGAAACATTTGAAGAATATGGATTGGTATCTTCTGCTGTTCGATTGAATGATAAATTAAAACGTTTCAAACGACTAATTAAACAAGAAGCTCAAGTACAAGATGAGTCAATTAAAGATACGTTACTAGATATTGCAAATTATGCAGTACTTACGCTAGTGGAGATGTCGAAACGTGAAAATCACTAAAAAACAAGCGAAAAAGTATCAAAATAAGCCAGTTAAACGTGATTATGATCTAGAAATGGAAATAACAGGAATTGTCCTAAACACGATTGTCGCCGGATTTTTGAAAGTATTACATGATGATTATGGATTTGGCAAGAAGCGTTTAACTGATGTGAAAGAAAAAGTGGAGCACCAATTAAGGTGTATGGCTGATAAGTATGTAAGTTATAGAGAGATTTTAGCGATGATTAAAGAGGAAACCGGCTTTGACTGGTTTGCGGAAGAGGTGTGAATATGGAACTTTTATTTTATATACCATGGGAAGAAATGTCTAGAAATGTAACGATAATAGAGTTTGATATTAAGGATATTCTGGAATTAAAAAATTTTAAAGATGAAGAAGAGTTTGAACAATGGTTACAAACAAGAATTGGACAAGCGTATTTAGCTAAAAGTAAATGGTTATTAATAGGTTTTCGTGGTGGCTTGGGATATATGAAAATTCACAATAAATATCTAATAGCAATACCATGTAAAAAAGAAATGCTTGAAAATCTTATAGATATTCCATACAAGGTGGTTGAGTAATATGAATGATATTCAAGATGTTAAAAACGAGTTATTAGCTTACTCATTAGGTCAATTAGATGGTACAGGAAAAGAACGTGAGTTAGTAGGGCAGAAAATAAAACAAGTCAGAAAACAATGCGGATTGACTATGATTGAGTTTGGCAAGGCTTTGAACGTTACTAATGTAACAGTATGCCGTTGGGAAAATGGGCAACGTATGCCTAATGTATTTAAAATTTTAGAAATTGCAAAAATGGGCAATATGACAGTTGAAGAATTTTTATCATAAAGGAGAATAGAAAAATTATGAAATTATTAGAAGAGTTTTTACAAGAAAAATTAGGGAAAGATAAAATTGAAGCCATTTTTACGTTGAAAGAATATATGGAGTATGCCAACGTAACAAATCAAGAAGAGGAAGAAGTGCTTCAAGAATTAAAAGAAAAAATAGAGCGTTTGTTAAGTTATACGGCAAGTATGGAAAGTGACGATATAGATAACTTGTTTGCTCATTGTAATATTGTTGTTGCGATTTTTTGGTGTGGTGCACACTTTATGATTAAATTTGCTGACGAAACAACCACAATGAGAAAACTGAATGCAAATTGGTTAGTAGATTGTGTAAATAATGGTGATAAATAATGACTATAGCAAAATACATTGAAGAACGATTACCAAAAGAAGAATACACTATCACGATTAACTATATTGATTTTGCTAAATTTCTAGGATTTACGGATGAGAAAATTGAAGAAGTCGGGATAGAGCAAATGAACAAAGATATGAAACAGTTGATTGAGATTGATTTGGATGATTTGTTCGATCTAGTTGGGGTAGAAAATCACAAAATTTACAAAATGAAAATTAGGTTTATCAAAGAAGTATTCATTACTAAAGAATTTTGCAGAGTTGAATTTACTGGTTGGATTGATGTGTTAAGAACAAAAAGATGTTGGTTATCTAGTCTAAAAAGAATAAATAAATTCGTAAAGATATAGTTAGAGGTGCAAATAATGTTTAATTGGGATGAATGCCCGTATTGTGGAAAAGAATTGTCAATTGATGATGTTTATGATACGTCAGATGGGATTATGGATGAAGGCTTTGCAACGTGTCCGAGATGTCATAAGGCGTTTGTACATACAGCAGAAGTTACTATAGATTTTAATATTGCTAGCGTGGACGATTGTTTGCAAGTAACAAACACTTGTGTCGAGTTTTTGGATAAGGAACGTTACAAAATTAGACAAGCGTTTTTAGAAAAGCTAGTGGCTTATAACAAGAAGATAGATGATGGTGTACTGACAGAAGAAGAGATTGAAGCATATAGCGATGAATGGAGTGATGGATATGACTAAAATATCTGAAATAAAGCAACAAATTAGAAAGTTGGAAAACAAACTAGCAATCGAGGAGAAAAAAGAGAAAGCCTCTAATGTTGAATGTCCGTTTAGATATGGTGATATATACTGGTGGATTTGTCATGATGGAGATGTTATAGGGTCGGATTGGAAAGATACGCCATCAGAATTTGAAAGTTTTATGTTTAGTAATGTTTTTGAGACTGAAGAAGAAGCACAGTTTGAACGTGATAAGAGATTATTTCTAATACAATTCACTAATTTTAGAAATAAACGTAATGGGGATTGGAAGCCTGATTGGAAAAATCAAAATGAGGATAAATATTATATTTATTATAACTTCAAAGATGGAAATCTGGGAGTGAACTTTACTAGTGAGGCTACAGCATTTACGCCGTTAGGATATTTCAAAAAACTTCAAGATATTTACGATGCTTTAGACATGTTTAAGGATGATATTAAACGTTTGTTAATTGAGGAGGTGTAACAGATGAGTAGAGTAGAAGAAATTCAAAAGCAAATTGAAGAGTTGAAAAAGAAAACACAAGAATTACAGAAAGAGTTGGAAATCGAGAAACAGAAAACGGAGATTGAATGTCCGTTTGAAGAAAGAGAACAATATTTTGTGTTGTGTAATGATGGACGTGTTGCAAGTGATTGTTGGGAAGATTATGATTGTGAACTTGCCCAGTGGTCACAAGGGAATATTTTTAAAACTAAAGAAAAAGCAAAATGTGAACGTGATAGACGCAACTTACTCAAACGTTTTAGACAGTTTAAAAATAAGTGTAATGGTGATTGGAAACCAGATTGGAAAGATAGATGTGAAGATAAATTTTGTATTTTGTTCAATCATGAGTCAAGTGAATTGGTATTGAATTGGTATACGTATGTGCAACCTTTTGAAAGTTTTGGATGCTTCAAAAATAGTGAGGATGCTCAACGTGCTATCGAACTTTTCGGCGACGAAATCAAACGATTATATGTGGAGGAATAAGAATGAGCAGAGTAGAAGAAATACAAAAACATATTAGTAATACAGAGTCAAAACTTGCTAGTTTACGTTCTGAATTAGAAAAAGCACAAACTGAAGAAAGAGAAGCTAATATTAACTATCCGTTTGAACTCAATCAAGATTGTTGGTTGTTAAACCCTACAGGGTTTATTGAAAAAGGTAAATGGTTAAACGAGGATATTCAGAAAGAACAGTTTTGCCAAAATAATTTATTTACGACCCAAGAAGATGCTGAAAATGAAAGAGATAAGCGTAAATTACTATTGAGATTTAATCAATTTAGAGATAAATGCAATGGAGATTGGACGACTGATTTTTATGACGGATTTGAAGATAAGTATTATATACAATTTGATGGAGATCACGCACGTTGGGAAGTCGAAAAAACGACTATATGGTTAGGATTTCAGTTATTTGGATATTTTAAAGAATGGGAAGATGGGTATAAAGCTCTTGAGTTATTTGAAGATGAGATTGACAGACTATACGGGCATTTGATTCGTCAAAGAAAATCACTATTTTAGTATGAGGAGTGGAGAATATGAGTAGAATTACAGAATTAGAAAAGCAGATAACAGAATTAGACGAACGAAAAGTAGAGTTGCAGAAAGAGTTGGAATTGGAAAAGCATCCAACTAGAATTGAATACCCAACGTTGAACTTACGTGAGGAGTATTGGATTATAAACGGTCGAGGGGAGATTTGTTGTAGTTGGTGGTATAACGATAGTATCGATAAAATAAGATGTGAGATAGGTAATATTTTTTTAACTGAAGAAAAAGCAGAAAAAGAATTGAAAAAACTCTCCTTGCTAACACGATTCAGAATGTTTAGAGATAGATGTAATAGAGGTTGGGAACCAGATTTTAAAGATGTGTCACAAGATAAACATAGTATTCAATTTAATTATAATTTTGGTACTTTTACAATATTTAATTCGGGACACATTGATGGTTTTCGTTTGCTAGGCTATTTCAAAGAACGAGAAGATGCAGAACGTGCTATCGAACTATTTGGCGATGAAATCAAATGTCTATTCGTGGAGGAAGAGAAATGAGTACAATTGCAGAACTAGAAGACAAAGTAAAAGAATTGATGAAAGAGATAGAAATGTTAAAACAAGAAAAAACAGAAGAGTTTGAATACAATTTTGAAGAATTTGAAAATTATTGGACGATTGGTTCTGGTGGCAATTTATATCGATCTATGTGGGATAATCACGATTTGGACTTTGAAAGATATTCTCAAGGTAATGTTTTTCAAACCAAAGAAGAAGCAGAACGTGAGCATGATAAACGTGAATTGTTAACACGATTCAGACAATTCCGTGACAAATGCAATGGCGATTGGAATAAAGATAATGAAACACGCAATTATTCTATTCGTTACGATTATGTTTCAAACGGATTATTTATTGCGACCTTAGTAGTAACAAATGGTTTTGAATTATTCGGCTATTTCAAAAATTCTGACGATGCAACTCGTGCCCTTGAACTATTCGGAGATGAGATAAAACGATTGTTTGTGGAGGTGGAATAAATGCCAAACTGGTGTAGTGGATGGATGAAAATCCGAGGTAAGAAACAAGATGTTTTAGACTTTTTTAAAAACGAGGTTGCTATATGGACTTATGATAAAACTTATAGTCTAACAACAAGCGAAGCTGTTTTTGAAAATGATGAATATGAATATGAATATATTCTTAAACAAGAGAAAAATCAAAAGTTGTATTTAAGAAATAGTCGTCGGTTCTTCTTTTTAGATAAAGAAATCACTTTTTATAATAACGAACAAGCAAATTGCTATTTGAATCTCGAAATACAGCAAGCCTGGCATATAGACGTCGGTGAATTGTTAACTAGTCATAGTAAAAAATATAACATTGATTTTAATATCTATGCTAGTGAATGTGGTATGGCGTTTGAACAATATATAACCATTGTTAACGGGAAAGTAATACGAAATGATGCAATCAAATATGATGATTTTGGATTTGAAGCGATTAATCCGAGTTTAGGAGGATGAGAAATGAATAAGAAAATATTATTATTGCTATCCTTTCTAACAATATTGCTTGCGTCATGTACAGAAGCTGACCATGTGTCCAATAACATTTCAAAAGAAGCAGACAATTTTAATGTGGTTAGACGTGTTGCAGTCATTAATACAAGGACGGATAAAGTGGAATTTGAAGTGATTGGTAGAATTTCAATTTATGATAATACCAGTAGTAAAGACTCAACGAGTACATTAACAATAGTTGTAGAAACAGATAAAGATAAGTACAAGAAACATATTGTTAAATTAACCAATTGGAACATGTATGTTGTTGAAGATTTAGATGGAGCAACGGTAGATCAATACAAATATGAAATTAATTATATGCCTGAAAGTATACTGCCGTTCAAAATTACTGAAAGTAAGTAGGTGTGATTATGATTAGCATAAACGATGTAAAAGATGGAGAATTATTTAATACAGAGAGTAATCAATGGATCAAAGTTAAAGAGATTAAAGAAAAATGGAATAGTATGTCGTTTCATGATAGAAAATTTTATGAAGTACCAAATGTAAGGAAGCCAGCGTTATATGCCGACGAAATGATAGAGTTGATTTATGACTATATTGAGGAAGAAACGGACTTAGATATTCCCGAGAATATTTGGGAGGAAATTGATAAAGATTTTATTGCTAGATTTCAAAATTTATTGAATGAAATTGCTGAAATTTTAACGATAGATGAGAGTGGTTCGGGAGAAGCTATTGACCCAACGATTGATTTAAAGGAGTGAGAACAATGATTAAACAAGCATTGGAAAAATTAAGATTACTTGAAAGAGAACATAATTTCAAAAGTCAAGGACAAGTAGCACCACAAGTAAATTGTGATTTGATAGAGAAATCCATTGATAAAAAATATCAAGATTTAGTGGATGTTATTTTAAAAGAATTACATCATAAAAAGAAGTGTTTACAACAAGGAATGTTTAGCACAAAGACAGATATAGATGAAATTAGTGGTGCGATAAAGCAACTGGAAACATTAGTTTGGTATATCGAAAGTAATCAATATGAGGTATAAAAATGTTAAAACTTACAAAACCAATAGAAACCTATGAAGAATACGGATTTAAGAAATGTAAAGGTGAATATGGAAAAAATAATTGCTATTATCTTTGTGTTAGTAAAGGTTGTGAAATAATTTTTATAAGCCCTGTCGTGATAGATATATTACCATGGCGAGATGATGACTCAAGGATTCATAAAAATGCTAATTGCAAGTATAAAGATATAAGAACTGCATTAGATATTGTTTGTGAAATGGTGGAGTATGGTTTGGCAACGGTTGAATACTAAGGAAGAATAAAAAAAGACCACTCCCTTATCGAAAGTGGCAACCAGTTAGATTAATTACATTATAACATTAAGATAGGGGAGTGGCTACAATATTAGTTAGAAAATTAGATAAAAGAGCAACAAAAGAAAAAGTCGTAATGATGTTATCTGCTTACAAGCAGTTGAAAAAAATTGCCGGTGAAGAATATGTATCCAAAGTAACAGCAACGTACTCATTTGAGCCACGTTCGTATACTGGAGCAGTGAATAAATCGCTAGAAAAACATATCGAAAGAAAACTAACGGCTCAAAAAATGGTGGAAGATATCGAGAAAGCCATTAATAGAATGAGTAATGCATATTTAAGACAAATCTTAATTATGAAATACTGTAAGTATTATGATAGTGATATAGCCATCTATGTAACATTAGATATTTCAGAATCAGAATTTTATAGAGAGCTAGAAAGAGGTTTATTGTATTTTGCAGAATGCTTTTGTAACGGTTCGCTATTAGTTTTTGAGGGCGGACTAAACATAGATGAATTACTACTAGATTTGGGAGAGTTAACAAAGTAAACTGCTAGGAACTTGCTAGAAAATTGCAAGGAGAAGCTAGAGAGAAAGAGGTACTATAGTAGTGTGGAATAGGGAGGTTTTTTGATAATTTTTCCCTCCCATTTCCATTAATACATATAGAAAACTAGCAATCGGAAAGTTATTTGTTTATGAATTGTTGATTAAAACTCCTTTAAATTTCTGGTTAAAATTCCCAATCTATTTGTGCATCGGTTGCTAGTTTTGTGTATGTGCCGGAATATAGCTTAATTTGGAAGAGCGACTGGAAAGTAGGTACTGGTTCGAGTCCAGTTATTTTATTTAATACCTGAAATACGGTATTGGTATATGCATAATAGAGTTTACACCTCTAAAGAGTTACATTTGCGGAAACACTTGTAACGACCTTATTCTAAGGTTATATATTTTTTGGTTTGAGATAGCAACGGATTGCCCGTTTTTACGTTTGCGGATAGGTTCGACTCCTATTATCTCAGTAGTTTGGCGTTGATTGTTTTCAACGCTTTTTTTGTGTTTGAAAGGGGGATTTTGTATGGAAGTAGAATTAATGCGAGTAGATAAGTTGATTGAATACAGATATAATGCAAAATCTCATCCTCAAGAGCAGATTGAACAGATTATTAAGAGTATAGAAGAGTTTGGTTTTAATGATCCAATAGCCATTGATGAAAACAATACAGTTATCGAGGGTCATGGTAGACTATACGCCTTGCAAGAAATGGGTATACAGAAAGTACCTTGTATCAGATTGAGTCATTTAACTGAAGAACAAAAGAAAGCTTATATACTAGCTCATAATAAGCTAACAATGAATACTGGTTGGGATGATGAAACATTGTTCCATGAATTATTAGCCTTAACTGCTAGTGATATTGATATGACAGATTTTGGTTTTGAAATACCATCCTTTAATGAGAAAGAGGTAAAAGCGTTCATTGATGATGAAGAAGTGACGGAAAGCCATCGAGATGCAACAGTATATCAATATAATTTAGACCAGTACGACCCTAGACGAGTAGAGGGAAAATATGATATACCTGTATTAGAGGGAGTAGACCATATTCCTAGTGGTTTACAAGGATTTAATTACGTATTGAATAAGCCTGACAAGGACAAAGGCGTACATTTCTTTTTAGATGATTATCAATTTGAGAGAGTTTGGCAGAAACCGGACATGTACATTGAGAAATTGACTGATTTTGATTGTGTGTTAACGCCTGATTTTAGTTTATATCTGGATATGCCTGTTTCTATGCAAGTATGGAATGTGTATCGTTCTAGATTGATTGGACAGATTATGCAAGATTATGGACTAGTCGTGATACCTACAGTTTCATGGGCTTTGGAAAGTAGTTTTGAGTTTTGTTTTGATGGATTGCCAAAGAATGCAACTCTAGCGATAAGCACTATAGGCGTAAAGAAGAATGATGAACAGTTTAGTATTTGGAAGAATGGTGTTGATGAGATGATTAAGAGATTAGCACCTAAAAGAATAATCGTATATGGCGGTCAAGTTGAATATGATTATGGCGATATTGAAGTGGTTTATGTGGAGAATACAGCGATAAAACAAATGAAAGAGAGAGTGAATTAATGGGTGGTCGTGGTGCTAGATTTGGAGTTAGTAAAAACGGTAAACCATACGGGACAGAATTCTATACAGTTCTTCAAAAAGGAAAAATAAAATTTGTAAAATCAGTTACTGGAAACGCAAAGGCTCCAATGGAAACTATGACGAAAGGGAGAATATATGTTACAGTGAATGAAAAGGATGAATTAAAATATATTACATTTTTTGATAGACAAAATAAAAGAAGACGGCAGATAGATTTGATGGGAAATTTTCATATTATTGACGGGGAAAAAGTTCTTCCTCATGTACATAAAGGTTACATTCATAATGAAAATGGAGACAGAAAATTAACTAAAAAAGAACAAACGATAGTTGAAAGAGTAAAAAGAACTTGGTATAATAGAGACAATAAATAGGGCGGTTGTCCAAGAAGGAAGACGCCTTTCTAGAAATAGAAAGGAGATGGCGGTGCGACTCCGTCCGACTATTTATTATCGGCATCTACTTTGGTAGGTGTCTTTTTTTATGCCCAAAATTGTAAAGAGGATGAAGTAATGAAAAAGGTATTAACTGATTTAGAAGAAATTTTTAAATATGTGAATAGTATTGATTTAGAAAAATATATTTTATTCAGTGATTTAGAATTGTATAACAAGAAAACTGGTAAAAGTTATTTTTATAAAGATTATGAGGAAGTATATAACGATAAAAAGATTATTTCTCAAATTAGAAAAATAACATTTGAGTTACAAGGTGGTCGTGGTGCTAGTAGTTCGAAAGGTTCTAAATTATTTGGAGATAGTTCTGGAGATGGCGAAAAGGCAAACACAATCCCATTGCATCCTGCGTATTTAAATAATCAAGGAAGAAGTGTGAGTGTTGAGGGAGTTATTCAAACATTTATTAAAAAACATGGTGATGCTAAACGTGAATATACTACCGCAGTAGACTCGCAAGGATTTGCTCATACTTATGGCAAAGGTGAAAAAGATACAGTGGGAGTATTGGGTATTAATCAAAAGTATACTGTAATACATAATCATCCTAGTGGTGGAGCATTTTCTGGTGCAGATTTGCGAACATTTGCCTCTTTGAAAGATATGGTTTCAGCTGTAGCGACTAACAAAACAAAAGCGTACAGAATTACAAAATTACATAATTTTAAAGCTAAAGAGTTTGAAAAAGCAGTAAATAATGCGAAAACAAGTGGTTCAGATTATAGCAAGTCCGTTGATAAATGGTTGAAACGGAATGCAAAGAAATTTGGATATTTTTATGAGTACAGATAGAACAAAGGAAGTGGGGCGATGGCGAATGAAGAAAACTTAATAAAAAAATCAGATCGAACGCCGAGCGAACGCCGAGAAAGTGCAAAAAAAGCCGGCGTTGCTTCCGGCAAAGCAAGAAGAAAAAAAGCGGAATTTAAAAAAGCTTTGGAAATAGTCTTAAGTTCTAAAGTTCAAAATCAACAACTAGCTGAAATGTTAGAAACGATGGGCTATGACAACACAAACGAAATGGCAATAGCATTGATGACTGTACAAAAAGCGATGAAAGGCGATTTGAGAGCAGTAGAGCTAATTGAACGAACAGGTAATCAAGTTGCGAAAGATAAGCTTGATAAGCAAGAGCAAAAAGAACGTATCAGAGCATTGAAGTTAGAAAATCAACGTAAGGCTATGATGTTAGGCGAGGGTATCGATGAAGAAGTATATGATGACGGATTTGTTGATGCATTGAAAGGAGCAGTTAGTGAGACATGGCAAGAATAAAGAAACAACAACTGTTTAAATTTCAACCGTTTAGCATTAAACAAAAAAAGGTGCTTACGTGGTGGTTAGATAACTCACCAGTTTATCAATCTGAGGGGATTATTGCGGATGGAGCTATCCGTTCAGGTAAAACTGTATCAATGAGTTTGGCGTTTATTATTTGGGCAATGACAACATTTAATCATCAAAACTTTGCAATGTGTGGGAAAACAATCGGCTCATTCAATCGTAACGTATTGAAGTTTCTTCTAGTTATGTTAGATGCGAGAGGCTTCAGTTACTACTATCATCGTACAGATAATTTACTGGAGATTAGAAAAGGTAATGTTACCAATGATTTTTATATTTTTGGCGGACGAGATGAGAGTTCTCAGGATCTAATACAGGGGATTACCCTAGCTGGAATATTCTTTGATGAGGTAGCGTTAATGCCGGAATCGTTCGTCAATCAAGGTACAGGGCGTTGCTCAGTAACTGGTTCTAAATGGTGGTTTAACTGTAACCCTGATAGTCCTTATCACTGGTTTAAAACGAGTTGGATAGACAAAGCTCAAGAGAAGAAGCTAGTTTATTTACATTTTGATATGGATGATAATCTTTCTCTTGCTGAAAATATCAAAGCAAGGTATAGAAGTCAGTACCATGGCGTATTCTATCAACGATATATACAAGGGTTATGGACGATTGCTGAGGGAATTGTTTATGACATGTTTAGAAAAGAGGAACATGTTGTAAATGAGTTACCTGAATTAGTCCCTAAATATAAATATGTTTCTGTCGATTACGGTATGCAGAACGCTACCGTTTTTTTGTTATGGGAACGTGATATTACTGGTAAATATTACTTAACTAGAGAGTATTACTATTCAGGTAGAGATGAACACGTACAAAAAACTAACAGTGAATATGCTGACGATTTTGAAGCGTGGCTAGGCGATACAAAGATAGATAAAATCATTATCGACCCATCGGCTTCTTCTTTCATTGCTGAATTGAAGAAACGTGGGTATCAGATTAAGAAAGCAAGGAATAATGTTCTTGAGGGTATACGATTTGTTGGAACATTGCTGAATTTGAATAAGATTGCAGTACACGAGGATTGCAAGAATACGTTAAAGGAATTTCATTCTTATGTGTGGGACGAGAAAGCCTCGTTGCATGGTGAAGATAAGCCAGTGAAGCAACATGACCATGCAATGGATGCACTTAGATATTTTTGTTTTACTGTACTGTTTAAAACTGGAGGTATGGAAGTTTGGAAATAGAAGTATTGAAAAAGGTTATTAGCAATTTAATTTCTAAACACCGTCAATTTATATCAAAGGTTAGAAAAGCGGAATTATATTATTTGAACGAGAATGATATTAAACGTAAACGACGACCGGCAGATAGAAAAAATGACGAAAACGAGAAAAAAGATGAACAAAATGCCATGCGAAATGCTGATAATCGTATTAGTCATAATTGGCATCAATTACTATTGGATCAGAAAAAGGCTTATGCGTTAACTTATCCACCAACATTTGATGTGGACGATAAGACTTTAAACGATGCAATTGTTGATGTGTTAGGCGATGATTACGAGCGTATTAGTAAGCAATTATGTTTAAATGCCGGTAACGCCGGTGTGGCGTGGCTTCATGTATGGATTGATGCTGAAACTCGTCAATTTAAGTATGCTTGTGTTGATAGTAAGGAGATTATCCCTATTTATTCACGTTCATTGGATAAGAAATTGCTAGGAGTATTAAGAACGTACAATACAATTGATGAAACTAATGGACTTGTTTATACAGTGTATGAGTACTGGAATGACAAAGAGTGTACTACTTATCGACATGAAAAAGGGAAGTCCCTTGAAACGTTGGAAGAGTACAACTCAATCATGTATACAGACTCAATCAATGGAGAGAGTAGTATTTCAAGCACGTTTACTCATGACTTTGGTGTAGTTCCGTTTATTCCGTTTAAAAACAATGAGTTAGAAACGGACGACCTAAAGCCGATTAAGGACTTAGTCGATGTATACGACAAGGTTTATAGTGGTTTTGTGAATGACACGGACGATGTGCAAGAAGTTATCTTTGTTCTTACCAATTACGGTGGGCAAGATAAACAAGAGTTCTTACAAGATTTGAAGCAGTACAAGCTAATTAAGATGGACAATGATGGAATGGGCGACCAGTCGAACGTAACGACTCTAGCTATTGATATTCCGGCAGAGGCAAGAACGTTAATTCTAGAGAGAACAAAACAACAAATCTTTATTAGTGGTCAGGGAGTTAATCCGGAAACTGACAAACTAGGCAATAGCTCAGGCGTTGCATTAAAATTCTTGTATTCTTTACTTGAATTGAAAGTGGGGAACATGGAAACTCAGTTTAGAAGTGGTTATGCTACTCTTGTTAAGCTAATTTTAAGATATTTAGGAGCTAAAGAAGATGTTAAAATCAAGCAAACATGGACAAGAAACAGTATCAACAATGATACAGAAATGGCTCAAGTCGTTTCTTCATTATCTGCTATTACTTCTAGAGAGAATATCGCAAAATCTAATCCAATTGTTGAAGATTGGGAAGACGAATTACGTTTACTAGAAGAAGATGAGCAAAAACAAACTGAACGTATGTACGAAATGCAGTTAATGCAGTCTAAAGAAGATGTAATCAATGAGTAGAAAGCTTACGAAACAAGAAAAGATTGACTTCATCAATTCATTAGAAAACCTTAGTGAACATGAAAAGAGCTTATTGTTAGCAGAGATTGAAAAAATCGATACTCTAGAGAGTTTAGAGCGTTATATTGATGAAATATACCAAAGAGCGTACAAAACGATTACAGAGCGAATAACAGCGTTTAGTGAGAAGTATGCAAAAGAGGGTAAATTACCTTTGTTTTTAGCAAACTTTGTTTTAAGTTTTGGAGAAAAGAAAGAATTCTTTAATAATGTGGAGAAATTCAAGAAAAAATATCCGGAACATGAAGAAAAAGTACAAGTATCTGCCAATCCAACGAGAATTGAAGCTTTGACGACTGAAAACAAGATGACAATGATTGATGTAACTGAAAAAGTCAATCATAAAATCGAAATGCATTTAAAAGGGACGTATCAAGAAACGTATTTAGAGCGAAAGTTTAAATATGCGAAAGAGACTGGTAAAGAGCCAGTTATAAAACCTGAACGGCTAGACGAAAATGTAATTGATGACATTATCTCAAGAACATTTGACGGAAAGAGATTTTCAGAGCGTATTTGGGGCTTGAATATGGATAGAGTTGTTGGTAAGGTTGAGCATTTGGTTCGTGACTCGTTAGCTAGAGACATACCACCATCTGATAATGCCAAAGTTTTAGTAGTTGAATTTCAAGTAGCTAGACATAGAGCAGTTACAGTGCTTCAAACGGAAACAAATAATATTCAAGCTGAAGCGACAATGGCAGAGTATGAAGATGATAATGTTAAAAGATACAAGTATCTAGCGACATTGGAAGTTCATACATGCCCAATTTGTGGCGAATTGGATGGAAAAATATTCAAAGTGAAAGATGCTAAAAGGGGAATTAATTATCCTACTATGCATCCTCATTGCCGATGTACGACAGTACCGGCTATTGAAGATGTTGGATCTCGAACGGCTAAAGATGTGGAGACTGGAAAAACGTACAACGTTAAAAAAGGTACTACTTACGAGCAGTGGAGACAGCAACAGCTTGATAAACATGGTATTCATACTATTGAGGATAAGCTCAAGGAAGAACGACAGGAAAAGCAACGAGTAAGAAGTACTAAAGTACAATTTCTTGAGTTTAGACAGGTATTAGGTAAGGAAAACATGCCTAAAACCTTTGCTGAGTTCTATGATTTGAAATACAGCGATGAAGAAGCGTTCCAAAGATTGGTAGAAGAATACCGAAAAACTAAAAAAACAATAACAAGCAATCATTTTAATTAATGGTTGCTTTTTTGTTTGCCCTGAACAAGGCGTAAAAAGGTTTAAATATTGGACAATCTGCAGTCCTAACAAGGCAGAAACGACTGGTGATAGAGAACACCTATAAAAGCTTAGCGTGAAAGGAGAAATTATGAAGAAAGAACAGCTAGAAAAACTAGGTTTGAATGATGAACAAATCAATCAAATCTTTGCGTTAAATGGGGCTGATATTCAACGTTTTAAGGATGAAGCCGAGAAGAATACTGCTGAATTGGAGAATTTGCGTGGACAGCTGACACAAAGAGATGCCGATTTAGAGACTTTGAAGAATGCAAAAATTGATGCTGACGGTTTTAAAGAACAATTTGAAGCCTTACAGCAAAAGTATCAAGAAGACAATCTAGCGTGGGAAAAGAAACTTGCAAACGAACAAAAGGACAGACTAATTGAAGCTGAATTAGCAAAATCCGGTGTACGTGATGTGGAGTTACTCAAAACAATCATTAATAAAGATGAGGTGGAGCTGAAAGATGGGAAGTTAAGTGGTCTAACTAAACAAATTTCAGAACAAAAAGAAAGCCGACCATTTTTATTTAATGGCGATAAACAGGCTAATTATACGCCTACTGGTGGCAATAATGCCCAAAGTGGAGTGGGTACTCTAGCCGATGAAATGAAGAAAAAAGATTTCAATATGACTGAATTCTTAAGAGCTAAAAAAGAAAGTGGAGATGAATAAATATGGAATTAACTAAAATTTTAGATGTTGTTACCCCTGAGGTATTCAACGAATATATGCAACAATATACTACTGAGCATTCTGCTTTTATTCAGAGTGGTATTGCAGTAGCTGATGAACGAGTTTCAACAAATATTACTGCCGGTGGATTACAAGTCCATATGCCTTTTTGGAATGATTTAACAGGCGACTCTGAAGTATTAGGCGACGGGGATAAAGCCTTAGAAACAGGCAAAATCGTTGCTGGTGCCGACAATGCTTGCGTTCTGTACCGTGGACGTGGATGGGGTGCCAATGAGTTAGCCGGTGTTGTTGCCGGAAGTGATCCAGTACAAGCTATCTTATCTCGTATTGGTGCTTACTGGTTACGACAAGAACAAAAAGTATTGTTATCTGTATTAGGTGGTCTGTTTAATAAAGCTGAAGATACAACAAAAGGTACGTTATACGATACACACGTATTAGATGCGTCTACTAAAGTACTTGATGCCGGAATGGTATTAGATGCAAAACAATTATTAGGCGATTATGCCGGTCAAATTGTAGCAATTGCAATGCACTCTGCAGTATATACAAAATTACAAAAAGATAACTTAATCCAATATATCCAACCAACTGAAGCAAATACTGGTTTTGCTACTTACTTAGGATATCGTGTAATTGTGGATGACGGTATTAAACCGGATGCTAAAGGGGTATACAAAACTTACCTATTCCGTCAAGGTGCTATTGGTCGTAATACTGGTACACCGTCTGGATTAACAACGTTTGAAGTGGCTCGTGACCATGCAAAAGGTAACGACATGATTTACACTCGTCAAGCATTAGTATTACACCCTTACGGCGTTAAATGGAAAAATGCTCAAGTGACTCCAGGTAACATTACACCATCTAACAGCGACTTAGAAAATATCAAAAACTGGGAACGTGTTTACGAACCTAAAAACGTTGGTATTATCGCTATTAACCATAAAGTTGCGTAGAAATGAGGTGTTGATATGATTTTAGATGATATGACAGAGAATGAGGAACGATTGGTGAATTATCTTGTTTCTTTGCGTACAGATATCAACACCATTGACGAGAATGTACTATTCCACGCTTTAAAACGTGCTGAAGAAGATATTTTAAATTTTATTCATGATGAGGAAGTACCGAAAGGACTAGAAATGGTATGGGTAGATTTGACAAATCGATATATTGAAGAGGCGACAACGAAAACAAAGGTATTAGATCTAACTGATACCGATGATTTCAATATCAAATCTGTAACGATGGGAGATACTACTATAGCAAAATCTAGTCCTTTTGAAATGATACAAGCAATCAGACAAGCACCGTCGCAATTGTCGCAATTTAAAACGAGTTTGTATCGTTATCGTAAATTACTATGATGAATAAAAAATCGCCCTTTGACTTCTTATACGACTCTAAAATGACGGTTACGGGGTATGTTAAGGAGAAAAACAAAGGGATAACAAGTCAAAAAGAAGTTGTTTTGTTCGAGAATGCACCTTGTCGTATTTCTCAAAATGGCAATAAGTCCACGAATGGTACTGATTATCAAGCAAACGGCTATGATATGAAGTTATTTTGTGGTTTAGAGCATGATATTCCAGCTGGAAGCAAAATCGAAATAACCGATAGAAACGGTCATATTAAAGTATATGAACGTTCTAACGTGCCTATCAATCAATATTGGCACCATCAAGAAATTGCAATCAACTTAAAAGGAAAATCGTAATGAGTAGAGCCTATTTAGATTTTAGTAACTTTGCTAATTTTGCAAGGCAATACCACAAGAATACGGCACCTCAAGCGATTAGCAACATGATGACAAAAGCCTTAAATGAAGAGGGAACAAAGCTCAAAAAGACAGTCATTGAACGTACACCGGTTGGGGTATATCAAGACCATTGGGTAGAATTCACTACCAAAGGTGGAAAACATGTTAAGTTTTGGGCTAGTTACCACGGGAAACAAGGTGGAACATTGCAAAAAGGATGGAAAAAGAGCAAGGTAGAGCATTCCGGAAATACGTATAAGCAAGATGTTTATAACAATGTTTACTATGCAAAACACGTTGAATGGGGTCATAGAACAAGAAATGGCGGTAGAGTTCGAGGCAGATTTATGCTGAGGGCTTCCGTGAGTGAGGTTGGGCAACGAATGCCTATCCGGATTAATGCGAAGTTTAGAGAGTACTTAAGAAAGGTGATGATGTTGAATGAATAAAAATGAATATCATCTAATCGATGAGATAGCTACATTTTTAGATGGGTTATATCCCGATATACCAATACGAATTGATGATGTGGAACAAGGTTTTGAAGAACCTTGTTTTTTTATACACGTTATTAGCTCCAAGTTCAAATCAGAGCCTCATCATTACGTACTTACTACTAGTCAAGTAGTGATTTCTTATTATCCAAAGAAACACAAAGCTAGTTCTTGTTATGAAATGCTCGATGAATTGAGTTGCAAGATGAATAGATTGCCTGAAATTCATATTTTCAACAAAGAGTTTGAAGTAGTAGACAACGTGTTGCATTACGCTTTTACGGCAACAACAAGACTTAAAGAGGATATCGAAGAAGTGAAACAACGAATTTTAAAACGTGTGGAGGGAGAGTTGAAAGATGAACGAAGAACAAGTAAATAGCGTGAAATATAGCGTTGAAAGCATTCTTATGAGTTCAGAATTTACGAATATTGAAAAAGATATGATTCCGGCAATTCTGAAAAAGAATGAATTGTACACGTTAGAAGAAACAAGAGAATTATTAGAAATTGAAAAAGAAAGGGTGATTGGTTAATGGCAGGCGGAATTTGGAAAACACAAAATAAAGTGAGACCCGGAGCGTACATTAACGTAAAGTCAAAGAATATCAATACTCGTAGACCTAATGGCGATGGGATTGCGACTTTTCCACTTGAATTAAACTTTGGAGAGTCTAAAAAGTTGATGAAAATCCGTCGTGGTGACGATTTATTCAAGAAATTAGGTTACGAATTAGAAGCAAAAGAGCTATTGCTATTGAATGAAGCATTTAAACGCTCAAGCGAAGTGCTTTTATATCGTTTAAATAGCGGTGAGAAAGCTAATGCTAGTTTAGGAGATAACGTAACTGTTCAAGCTCGATTTGGTGGTGTTCGTGGTAATGATATCACGGTTACTGTTCGAGTAAACGTAGATAATTCAAGTGCATTTGATGTATTAACGTTCCTAGATACAGTTGAGATTAACAGTCAAACGGTTAAAACATTAAACGAGTTGAAGCCGAATGCATTAGTAGAGTTTTCAGGTACTGGAACACTTACTGAAGTTGCCGGAGCAAAACTAACAGGCGGTACTAACGGCACTGTAAGCTCAAGCGACTATACAGACTACTTTAAAGCATTAGAAACGGCTGATTTCAACTACTTAGCCTTACCAACAAGTGATAATACGATTAAGAAAGCTGGTATTAACTTCATCAAACGTATGCGTGAGGATGAGGGCAAAAATGCTCAGTTAGTTATTGCTGATTCTGATGCAGATAATGAGGCAGTTATTAACGTATCAAACGGCGTTATTTTAGCTGACGGCACTGTTATTGATAAAACAAAAGCGACTGTATGGGTAGCTAGTGCTAGTGCTAGTGCCGGTATCGAAAAATCGTTAACGTATGCAAAATACGACGACTCAGTAGATGTTGACGGTAAGTTGACTCATACAGAAACAATCGATGCCTTATTAAAAGGTAAGTTTGTATTCACTTATAAAAAAGGTCGTGCAGTCGTAGAACAAGATATTAACTCTTTAGTATCGTTCACGATCGAGAAAAACGAATTCTTCAAGAAAAACCGTGTATTACGTACCCTTGATGATATCGTAAACGACACTCACTATGCATTCACTGAATTTTTCTTAGGAAAAGTAAACAACAATGAAGATGGACGACAAGCGTTCAAAGCTAATCGTATTAAATACTTCCGAGATTTAGAAGCTCGTGGGGCTATTGAAAACTTTGCGGTTGAAGATATCGAAGTACTAAGAGGCGAAGACAAAGATGCAGTGGTTGTCAATGTAAAAGTTCAACCAATCGATAGCATGGAAAAACTTTACATGACAGTAGTAGTAGAGTAAAGGGGGAATATAAATGGCTTACTTAAAAGGTCGTGACGTGATCAGTGGTCAAGAGGGTACGGCGTTTATTCAAATCAACGGTCGTAACGAATTCATGTTTTACGTGAAAGAATTAAAAGCCACTGTTAAGAAACAAAAAGAAAAAGTGCGTACACTGAACCGTCGAGGCACTCAAAACAAATCAACAGGTTTTGAGGGCGAGGGTAAGATGACGATTTACGGTGTAACGTCACAATTTAAACAAATGATGTTAGATTACATGAAAAACGGACGAGATACGTTCTTTGATATTCAGATTACGAATGACGATGCAACAAGTTCAATTGGTCGTCAAACTACTGTATTAAGAGAATGTAACTTAGATGAAGTTGTAATGGCTAATTTAAATGTTGAAGATGAATTCTTAGAAGAAGAAGTTAACTTCACATTTGAAGATGTGGATTTACTAGAAAGCTTCAAAACACCAACTTTAGGGTAAATTTGTAAAGGAAAGAGGAAAAATTAATGAGTATTCAAGATTTTTTATTAACAAACGTTCAACAAAATGAAACAAAGGAAGTACACTTCAAACGTTTCAAATCACCTTTTGTCATCCGTAGTATCGATGAAAGTGTAAATGATGAATTGAAGAAACGTGCAACACGTAAAACAAAAAATCGTCAAGGAATTACAGTTTCTGAATTTAATCAAGACCAATACATTAACAGTCTAGTTATTGAATGTGTGGTAACGCCTGACTTGCATAACGCTGAATTACAAGAGGCTTATGGAACAACTGGTGATGCAATTAAAACATTGAAAAAAATGTTACGTTCCGGAGAGTATGCAACATTAGGTGACGAAATTAAGTTAATCAATGGTTTTGATGAAGATGTGAACGATCTAGTAGAAGAAGTAAAAAACGATTAATGGATGGCGACGCCGAATTAAATTATGCATATTATGCTTTGCATAAATTTAGGTGGACACCATCCTTTTTTGATAGCTTACCTCGACGAGAAAAGGCGATGATATACGCTTTTATCGATGTATATAGGGAAGCTGAAGAAAAAGAACAAAAGAAAATGGAAAGTAAAGCAAGGAGGGGCAGAAGATAATGGCAACGTTGGAACAATCACTCGTTTTAAAAGATAAATTCACTAGTACGTTGAATAGAGTCGGGAATTCTATTGATAGAACAATCAATCAGTTTGAACGATTTAACCAATCAACGACTAGAGTTCGTGAGTTAGATGCTAGTTTACGTCGTTTAGGTATGACTGCCTCGAGGTCAATTCAAGTGCCAAAGGTTACCGTACCTAAAGCCCCCTCTTCTTTACCAACTGCCGGTGCAACTGGATTAAACGCCGGTTTGGCGACTAGTCAAATGATGTTGTCTAGATTAACAAGCATGTCTAGATTGCTTAACTTTCAGATTGCAATTCAAGCATTGAGGGCTATTGGATCTATGATGGGTGGATTGGTGTCTAAAGCCGATACGTTCATACAGATTATGGCTCGTTTGAATACAGTGGCTGACGGGACAAAAGCCGGTCAAGAATTGCAAGATAGCTTAATGGCGGCAGCGAACCGCTCGAGGTCAGGTTTCTCAGAAATGGCTGACTCGGTAGCGAAATTGCGTTCCCAAGCTGGAGAAGCATTCAAGAATAATGATGAAGCTATTGCGTTTGCTGAACAACTGAACAAGCTTTATAAGTTAGGCGGTGCAAGTTTAGAACAACAGAAAGCCGGTACATTACAAATCACTCAAGCTTTAGCTTCCGGAGTGCTTAGAGGGGACGAGTTCAACTCAATGATGGAAAATGCACCTCTCGTTGCTCAGAAACTCGCTCAACATTTAGGCGTAAGTGTGGGGCAATTAAGGGGAATGGCTAAAGAGGGAGAATTGACAGGAGATGCACTGAAAAACGCCTTGTTAGGCTCGGCAGTAGCAACCAATGAAGAGTTTGCACGATTACCTATGACGTTTGGTGATATGGTTGCTCAGATTAAAAACGTTGGGATGTATGCATTTCAACCATTGATTCAATCATGGCAAGAGTTTATCTCTAGCGTTGAGGGTCAAACGTTTATGCAAGCTTTACAAATGTCAATGTTTGCCCTAGCTGATGTAGCCCTGTGGTTGTTTAATCTGTTTCGAGATGGTTTTTCATGGATGATTAACAACATGGATGTCGTAATGTCTGTATTATCAGCCGTAGCAATAGCAGTAGCTATTATGGGGGCTGTTTGGGTAGCAACTCATATAGCGATGATGGTCGCTTCATGGGAATTACTGTTGCCGTATCTTATTATTGCCGGAGTAATATTGGGGATTATTTTACTAATGCAAATGTTTGGAATTTCAGCATTAGATGTACTCGCCGGAATTGTTGCCGGTTTTGTCTTTTTAGGAACGATTATTTATGATGTGATAGCTTTTGCAATTAATCTTTTTGCGATGCTATTCCAATTTATCGTAAGTATTCTTGCAATGTTACATAATCATTTTGTAATCGTAGCAGAATTCTTCTTAAATGTTTGGAGAAATCCTATTTACGCTGTAAAACGATTGTTTATTAATATGATTAAAAATATTATCAATGGTTTTGCAAATGTGGTAGATGCAACTGGTGCAGTCGGAAACGCAATAGGTCAAGCATTTATTACCGGAGCGAATATGGCTATTAGAGCGATTAACTGGGTCATTAGTGCCTTGAATAAAATTCCGGGATTTTCACTATCCACGATGTCAGAAATTGGCAGTGGCGGTGGAGTTAGCGTAGGGAATGCTATTCGTGGTTTTGCGGATAGTTTTAGTGCCGGAGAAGAACCTGATAACTATGAATCTTTAGATAGTTGGAAAATGAATCCTAAACCAATGGGAGAAATCTTAGGTTACGCTAATCCGATGTCAATGGCGAGCAGTGCATTCGATAGCACAAAAGGCTTAGGTCAAAGTGCTATAGATAAATTTGGGGATTTTGCTAATAAAATGTCTCATTACGACGACTTAGCCCGTCAGTTCGACCAACAAAACGCTTTAGTTCCAGGAAGTGGAGGCGTTGGTGGTGTTGGAGATAAACTAGGAAAAGGCAAAAATATTGGTAATGTCGGTAAAGTTGAAGATGAAATCAAATTGAAAGACGAAGATATCAAGATGATGAGAGATATTGCGGAACGTCAGTATGTCGTTGATTATCAAGTGTTAACGCCTCAAGTTAGCGTACATTACGAGTCTAACAATAGTGCTACTGAACAAGATATTAATGATCTAGTTGGTAAAGTAGAGGAAAAAATATTTAATCTAGTCAATAGTGACTTAGGTTATGCATAGAGTTTAGCCCTTTAATTAGGGATAAATTTATTTGAAAGGAGTGATTATTATAGCAATTGGAATTTATGTTGAATATAAAGGGCAAGTCACTCAAATACCTGTCAATCCGGAAGAATTGAAGATTAAACATAGTGCGGATAATGAGATAGCTCATAGTATTTCTTTAGGGGAAATCAATCAAATGAGTTTTCCAAAACTGTCTAATGTCAATTTTCAATCATTTTTTCCGAGAGACACAAACAGGTCTTATGTTATTGGAAAAACGGCTCAAGCACCGGATGCTTATGTATCAATGTTTAGGAAAATCATGGATGGCAAGGAGCCTTGTCGTTTGATTATTTCTGACGTTGGTATTAACTTCCTAGCAACGATTGAGTCCTTTGAGCATTCAAGAAAAGCCGGAATTCATGAAGATGTCTATTATCAGATTGAGTTTAAAGAATACAAAATGCTCAAAGCAAGGTTTGTCAAAATTGAAAAGAAAGTAACTGAAGATAAAACGGAAACTGCCAGTCAGTCGCAACAAGAACAAGAGCCTAGTACGAACAAAGAAGTAACAATTGGATGTAAAGTGCTGGTAAACGGTCAATTACACCGTGATAGTTATGGAGAGGGACCCGGTCAAACTGAGTCTAATGCTACTAGGTTAGTGAATTATATCAATATGGAGGGGTCTCATCCTTACCATGTTACTACTTTGGACGGTGGTTGGCGTGGTTGGGTGACGGCTAGTTCGGTGCAAGTACTATGATGGAATTACTTATTCAAGATGTAAATGATGGAAAAGTGTTCGATATTACGGATTTGGCTACAGAATTGAAGTGGGAAACCACTATCGATTTTCAGCCTAGTAAGTTTGAATTTACTATGGTTCTTGATGAACAAGTGAAGTGTAACTATGGCGATATCATCCGGTTCAAAGTAGATGATAAAGGTATCTTTTATGGGAAACTCTTCAAAAAGAAACGTTCATCGAAAAAGCAATGGAAAATAACAGCTTACGACCAGATGAGATACTTGAAAAACTCAGATACGATTGTTTTTGAAGCCTCAAAAAGCAACGAAATATTTGCTCAAATATGCGAAATCAACCATTTAGAGTATAAAGTTGTTGATGAGGGCAACTGGACTTGTCCGGAGAAAATCGAAGACAAGAAAACGTACTTTGCTATGATCCAGAACGCTTTAGATTTAACGCTAATTCATGGGGGAATGTGGTATATCATACGTGATAACTTTGGAACACTCGAACATATTTCACTTAATTCACTTGTCACTGATTTAGTCATTGGAGACGACTCAGTAGCAACTGACTATGATTTTGAGGGTTCGATTGACGACAGTTACAACTATGTAAAATTGACAAAAGATAACAAAAAGACCAAAAAAAGAGAAGTTTACGTTGTTCAAGACTCTAAAAACGTTGGACTTTGGGGGAAATTACAATTCCACGAGAAAGTCGATGAAAAAATGAATGAGAGTCAAATTCAACAAAAAGCAGAAATGTTGCTTAAAGCTAAAAATTTCCCGAAAAAAACGTTTAAAGTGCCGTGCCTAGGTCATATTGGGATTAGTGCTGGAAATAGCGTACAGCTCGATTTTAAGGATTTAGAGAGCGAGGGAATAGAAAAAAATAGCTTAGCAATTGTTAAAAAATGTACTCACAAGTGGGGTAAGGTTCATACCATGGAATTAGAATTAAGGACGGTGAATAGCTAGTGGCAGGCGAATTATTAGCAAGAGCATTGCTCAAAGGAATGACAGATAATCCTGATAATACAGATATAGTATTTGGAACGGTGACTTCAACAAGTCCGATGAAAGTAAAGGTCAATAATCAGCTTGAAATACCTGAAAGTTTTCTTGTTTTAAGTCCCATGGTTAAAGATTTAAAAGTTGGAGATACAAATGGCGATAATAAGCTATGGGTAGTCTTCAGAGATTTAATAGTTGGGGATAAAGTCTTGATGATTAAGGGACAATCCGGACAACTATACTATATATTACAAAGGATGTGATGAAATGCCTGATATCAGAAATATCAAACAAGTCATTCTTCCATCTAAAACATATCGAGTTTTTAACGGTCGTATTCATGGTTATGTTGATGGCTTAGAAGCTATGAGGCAAGCTGTTGAAAAAATATTGAATACTGAGCGTTTTGAATGGGTCATTTATTCAGCCAATTATGGCGTTGAGTTAGAGCGACTCATTGGTAAAGACTATGATTTTGTGAAGTCGGATCTAGAACGAACAATTACTCAAGCTTTACTGGTTGATACTCGAATTCAGAAAGTCACTGATTTTGAAGTGCATCAAGTCAGTAAAGATAGCTTACATTGTTCTTTTGTGGTTCATACCATATCAGGATTATTTAACGTGGAAAGGAGCGTGAAAATCGATGATAGGTGAGTTTTTAGAAAAATATACATTTGATTATCTAATGAAAGAAGCCCTCTCAAGAGTAAACGAAAATATCGACACTCGAGAGGGTTCAATTATTTATGATGCATTAGCACCGGCTTGTTACGAGTTAGCCGGTTTTTATTTAGACTTGAAAAATCTATTACTAGACACGTTTCCTCAAACGGCTATAGGTCAGTATTTAGATTATAAGGTTGAAGAATTTGGTTTACACCGTTATCCGGCTAAAAAAGCTATCCGATACGCCACTTTTTCAAACGAAGAACACCACGGTGTACCTATGGCGATTGGAGCAAGGTTTGCAACAATTGATGATGCTTCATTGATTTATAAAGTCGTTAAAGCGACTGACACGGTTGGTAAGTATGAGGTGGAGTGTGAAACTGCTGGAGTTGTCGGTAATCGATACTTTGGGAATATTCTTCCATTAGAAAATTACCGTAACTTAGCAGTAGCCACGATTGGAGAGATTGTAACGTCCGGACAAGACAGAGAAACCGACGATGAATTAAGAAAAAGGTTCTTGATTTACGTTAATGAAAAGCCATTTGGTGGTAATTTCATCGAATATGTACAGAAAACTCGTGAAATTGACGGTGTTGGAGCAGTACAGGTTTATCCAGTATGGAACGGCTCGGGTACGGTTAAGGTGGTTGTTTTAGATAATGACCTTAATCCGGCTTCAAGTGAGACTATCCAGAAAGTACAGAATATCCTTGATCCATTGCAATACACGGGCAAAGGTGTTGGTTTAGCACCGATTAATCACCGAGTAACAGTAGGAACGGCTACAAAGTTTCCTATTAATATTTCATTTAGCGTGGAATTAATCACTGGATATCGATTAGATCAAGTGAAAACGGCGATTGAAAAAGCAATTGACGACCAATTTCTAGAACTAAGGAAAAACTGGAGTAACTATTCCGATGTAAATACCTATCATTCAAAGATTTATCGTTCTCAATTGTCTGCTAAACTCTTACAAATCAATGGAATTGCAAATATCGACAACATGACTCTAAACAATCTAAATCAGGATATCACTTTAACGCTAACAGGGCAGTTACAACAACTGCCGTATAAAGGCACGGTGACAATACGATGAGTAAAGAAGTGAAGTTAGAGAAATACGTTCCGGATTATTACGATGGAGTACGTGATATGAAAGAGTTGATGAGGACTGAAAACCCTCTGTTTAAAGATGGGAGAGTTGCATTGCAACGATTTATCCAAAATCAATTTATTATGCAGTGCGATATCCCTACTTTGCAAAAATACGAGGAAATGTTTGGCTTATTAGCTAGTGCAGACGACTCTATAGAGTGGCGACGAGAAAGAATTTTAATACGAATTAATATGAGACCACCATTTTCATGGTGGTTTTTAGTTCATAAACTGGATGACTTGTTCGGAAAGGGGAAGTATTCTGCTCATGTTGATTTTGCTCAACAAGAATTGTATGTCGAGTCCGGAGCAGAAACGAGTGGTTTGTTTAAAGAATCAGTAGTATTAATTAACGCTATTAAACCGGCAAACATGGGATATACTCACGTTCCAACAGCAACTGAACATTTATTCTTAAAAGAACGATTGTTTAAATCTAATCTCGAATTTGCGAGAGCTGGTAGTGCGATAGTTGGAGTAACGCCACTTGAATATGAAAGTAATGAAAAGGAGGTGTTTATTTAATGCTTCAAAATGTTTTAACAAATTACGTTGCTGAAAATGTAATAAACAAAATAGATAGAGCAAGATTGAATAATACGACCGTTGTTACTATCCGTAAGCAAAGAACAGACAACAATGTATTGATTGATTTTCAAGTACCGGATGGAATTAGAGAAATTTCCAAAATCGAAATATTAGATAATACCTCTCAAGTATTATCTCGTATGGACTTGTATGTACCTATCGAAACCAATACTAGGTTTAAGTACAAGTTGGAGGTGAGAACGAATGGTTAAGCAATGGAGAACAAACGATATTATTGGTACTGAAGATGCTCAACGATGGGAAGAAAAGGCGGATAAACAACACCGTCACCAAGTTGCAGACATTGACGGATTAGCAGAAAAAATCGACGAAGTAACGAGGAATAAAGCTAATAACAGTGATATATCGGCTCACGTCAATAATCGAAGCAACCCTCACAATGTTACAAAAGCTCAAGTAGGATTAGGGAATGTTTTAGATGTGGAACAAGCTAGTAAAACTGATTTAAACAATCATACTAGAAATACTAATAATCCTCATAATGTAACTAAAGACCAAGTAGGCTTGTCGAATGTGGATAACGTAAAACAAGCGACTTATACAGACCATGAGGCTACAAAACAAGAACTCAACGAGCAAGAACAACGATTAGCATTATTGGAAGAAATGGTATTGCAGAATAGCTTCTATGTACCAATTAAAGCTGAAGACAACGCTGATGTCTTGCTTGCTGACGAAAACAATAATCTAGTAGTAGCAGATTGGAAATACAAATTCGAAATGGAGGAATAGATAAATGGCAATTATGAGTAATCAAGTAAGAAAAGTGCCTGATTTACCACAATTAAATAACGTATCAGATAATGATGTGCTTGTAATCCATAGTGGAACAAGACTGAATAAAGTACTAATATCCACGTTAAAACGATTATTTGCAACACCGCAACAAAATATTTCAATAGCAACCTCAAGCTCAAACGGAATTGTTCGACCAGATAACGTTACTACTGAGGTTAATAATGGTGCAATCAAAGCTAAAACCGCAACTCGTGGAAGTGTTGGGGTAGTAAAACCGGATGGTTCGACAATTAATATTGATGCTTACGGAACATTAAGTGTAAATACTAGTGGGTTGAATATCAATCAAGTTGATGTAACCACTAAAATTATCAATCAAAACGGAAACCAGCCAATGAAATGGTGGTATGGCACAAAATCTCAGTACAATGCTTTAAGTTATAAAGACTCTAACACGGTCTACGATTGTTCTGAAGGTTAGGAGGTAATCAAATGGTAAGAGAAGGGATATATATAGGTGGTCATGAGATTATCGAGAGGTATGTTGGTAATAAGTTGGTGTGGAAAAAAAGAAAGGAATCTTCTGATAATGTACGAGGAATCTTTATTGGAAGTGTTGATGCAGATGGATGGAGAGAAACCGGTGTAAATTCTGTTGCTTCATTTTACAGTAAAAACTTCATATTTAGAGATAAACAACATGAATTAAGCCAAGTAACGAGAGTTGAAGTAAGCGGAAAAAGTTTTGATATCACTTCAGCTAGCTTAATAGTTCACAATGGATATGATGCTGTTACTTATGGTGAACAATTAACTTTTAAAAATAGAGCAGAAAGAGATAGGTTCTTATCATCATTAAACGGATACAGTGTTGTGAATCATTATAAGAGAATTAGATAACAGGAGGAACAAATAATGCAAGAATATATTTTAACAAATAAATACACAAAACCAGGAAGAACAGTCGTCATCGTTAAACGAGATGTACCGTACACGTTTTACGAACGTGAGTTCGAAGGCGATTTAATGAATGAAGCGGATGATATTTTGATTAAAAAAGTGCTTGATTTAGCTTTAATCGAGTTAGATCCGAGCGGTGCAGTAGCGAAGATGCAAAATATCATTACTGAAGCTCAAAATAAATTAGAACAAGCAACAAGTCGTACGATTGTTAATTCTGATGCGATGATGGAATTAACGACAACGTTAACGGCTGATATTGCTGGAATTAAAGAACGTTTGCATGCTTTGGATGGCAAAGGAGCAACAGAACCAGTTGCATCAACAGCAGAAAATCATGAAACAACACCAGTTGCTACTACTGAAGCACACCATGACGAAGTAGCACAACCAGTGGCAACTACTGAAGAAAAGCATGAGGAAGCAACGCAACCAACAGCTACAGTTGTTACTGAACCAACAGCGACACCAGTGGCTGATACGACAGTAACACCAGTTGCTGAACCACAACCAGTAGCAACACCAACGGCAGTAACAACAACAGTACAAGGAGATGGTAATAATGAAAGCAATGGAAAAGTTGAAGAACATAATGCAGAGACTACAATTAGCGGGAACAATTCTATTGGGTAGAAAGGATGTGAAAGACATGGCATTAGTATTATTATTTGTTGATGGAATTTTAGGCGGTCGTCGTAAATTCAACCAAGTTCCACCATTCCTAAAAAATGGCGTTCGTGCTGAATTAGAACGCCGAGGATTTTTAATTAATGAAAAAGGCGAGCTAGTCGAAAAGAAAGCTTAGCCTTTTTTAATAGGTAGGGGAGTATTCCTCTACCTATTTTTTAGCAAGGAAGTGGTAGATGGATGTATGAAACAATTGTACTTGCATTAATTCCAACGTTGATACCAGCGGTTTTCTCGTACGCAACAGTTAGAATGCAAACTGCAAGTAAAAAAGCAACAGATGAATTAAGTGAAAAAGTCAATAAAATTCAGTTAAAAGTTGATGAAATCACTGAAATTGGGAAGAAAAATAATTCTGATATTAAATTGCTAAATTCTGATATTAGCAATTTAAAAAATGATGTTAGCAACTTAAATAAAGATATTAAAAATCTAAAATCGGATGTAAAACAATTGAATAATGATGTTGTGGTTGTTGGTGGTGGGATTTTAGAAACGGAAAGATATCGTTTAGAAGTTGATTTGACGGCTATTATCAAACGGGGGTATAGAACAAGTGCAGATACAAGACGTATAACGGCACTTTACAAGTCGTATCAAAGTTTAGGTGGTAATGGCTATATTGAAGACTTATTTAATCAATTTATGAAACTAGAATTAAGGGAGATGTAAGAATATGAATGAATTAACACAAGTTTTTGTTCAAGGTGCAGTTAGTGTATTAGTAGTTTTAGTAGGTTTAGCTTTTAAAGAATTGAAAACTTTCTTAGAAACAAAGACGGAACACATTAAAGCTAAAACGGATATTAAACAATATGAATTAATTAAAAGTATTGCTAAAACAGTCGTGCAAGCGACAGAACAAATCTATAAAGATGTGAAAGATGCAAGTGGAGATAAATTCAATGAAGCTGAACAACGATTGACAGCTGAGTTAGAAAAAAATGGCATTCACTTAAGTTTTGAAGCTAAAAAAGCATTGATCGAGTCTGTTGTAAATGGCATGAATGAAATCAAAGCAATTAAGTATTAATCAAGTTGAGGACGAGTTAAACGCTCGTCCTTTTTTATTTTAAGGGGTGATTGAATGGAAAAGATTATTAAAAGAACAATCTCCTTAACCACAAAGAAGAGGGATAGTAGAAACAAATTATTTGAGGAGTTTTATTCTCACGATAAGAACAATGCAGTTTTTGAATTCACGGTAGAAAATGGTGTTCCTACCGAAGATATTATTGTATTGTTCCATTTTAAACGCACAAATCGTCATCTGGAAGTAAGAGGTAGAGTAGATAACGATAAAATTATCGTCAATTTTGATACTAGTTTGATTATCAAAGATGAGCAAGTAGCCGGTTATATCTATTACGAAAATGGCGAAAAATCAAACGATGTGTACCGTTTTATGTTCGATGTCCATGTATCTGAGATTGACAAAGAACGTGATTTACCAGTAATGGAAATGGAAAGTAAAAGAATTGTTCCATTGACGGATATTGTAACGAAGTCAGAAATCACTGAATTATTGAAGAAGATTGTTGCTAATGAAAGATTGTATGATGATACCGAAATCAAGCAACAAATCGAGCTGAAAGCTGATAAAGAAACCGTTCAAGCAATTTCTAGCAAGGTAGAAGCGTTGGAACACAATTCAGGTAATAGTACTACCTATGATGATGCAGAAATTAGAGGTCAGATAGCTACTAAAGCTGATACTCAGACAGTAGAAGCAATTACCCAACGAGTACAAACGTTAGAAAACAAGACTGACAACGATACTGTATACAATGATACTGAGTTAAGACAGGCGATTGAAGAAAAGGCTGACAAACAAGCCTTATTACAATATTCAACGAAAAGTGAATTAACACCAATATTCCAGACGATAGAAACCAGTATTGGTAAAATGGCTACACAACAGCAATTAGAGGGGCTTGTATCTAAAAATGAACTGGAACAAAAAGGATATTTAACGAGTGCAGATACTCATAACTTTGCTTTAAAATCTGAAATTCCAGTAGTGCCTAATTTAGATGCTGTCAACGAAAAAATTAGGGTGTTGGCAGAAAAGCCAGCAGTTGACTTATCTCATTTAGCCACGAAAAAAGAAATTGAGGATAGTCATTACCTGACTAGAGAAGATATTACCGGACTTGCGACTAACTCGAAAGTAGAAACAGTTGAAAGTAGAGTACAGCAACTTGAGAATAAAACTCCAGTCGACTTAAGTAATCTAGCAACAAAACACGAAATTGAAGATGTTGTTAGAACGGCTGAATTAACTCAAGTGACTGAAAGAGTACAGAATTTAGAAGCTAGACCTCAAATCGATACTTCAAAACTAGTCACTAAAGATGAGTTGGAAGCAAAGGGCTATTTAAGCACTGCCCCAGATTTGTCTGAGTATGCTAAAAAATCTGAAATTCCACCTCAATTTGATAGCAAACCACTTACTGATCGTATTGATGCATTAGAAACTAAAGCTATTGCTAATGGTACATATAACGATAAGCCACTTTTAGACAAAATCCATGAAGTGCAAGAAAGTTTGAAAGGTTTTATCACTCAAAGTAGTAGATATCTAACTGAACACCAATCACTATCTCATCTCGTTACCAAAGATGAATTAGCAAGAATGGGCTACATTAATGCTCATCAGTCATTGGAACATTTAGTGACAAAAGAGGAGTTAGAACAAAAAGGCTTTTTGAATGCTCATCAATCTTTAGCAAATCTTGTTACGAAAGATGAATTAGAAAACAAGCATTATCTAACCAATCAAGATATTACCAATCTAGCGACAAATTCAAAGGTTGAGGCGGTCGAAAGTCGAGTGCAAACACTTGAAAACAAGCCACCAGTAGATTTAAGCCACTTAGCAACTAAACAAGAATTAGAAGCCGTCCGTAATAGTCAACCAACAGTTGATACTTCAAATCTAGTGACGAAACAGGAGCTAGAGGATAAGCACTATTTAATAAGCGTTCCAGAAGTTGATACGAGTCATTTTGTAACTAGAGACGAATTAGACTCTAAACATTATGTTCAAGATGTTAGTAATTTAGCAACGAATGCTAAAGTGAATGCAGTTGAAGCTAGAGTGCAGACTATTGAAAATAAACCGACGGTTGATTTAAGTCCATTTGTAACGAAACAAGAACTTGAAGCAAAGCAGTATCTTAACAACCAATCACTAGATGGTTATGTTAAAAAGTCTGAATTACCACCTCAAGTAGATACAAGCACTCTAGTTTCTAAACAGGAATTAACGAGCATGAATTTAGTGAATGCCGAGTCACTCGGTGAAGTGTCTAAGAAAATGCTCGAACAAACAACCAAAATTACGGCTTTGGAAGCTAAAGCAGGTTACGAAATCCATGGTACTGGAATGCCGAACGGACGAGTAACGGCTCCAATCGGGACAACTTATGTCGATACTGAAGTGACCAATGGGGCGTTAAAATGGATTAAACAATCTCGAGATGGTGACAGAGGTTGGAAAGTGTTAATTGGTGATACTGGTTGGAGAACACTAAAGAGTGTATCAAGAGCAGGTAACTCGTTTATTAAAATCAGACGAGTAAACAACCTTGTGACTTATCAATTTGGAGGACTTCAATGGGGTTGGTTCGGTGTTGGTAGACGAAATGGTCCAGGATATGTGGGTCACGGTAGTAGTGGTGACCGTGGGGCAAAAGTATTACCTGTTGGTGGTATTCCTGAAGGATTCCGTAGTGAAGCTTCTTTAGTAGGTTCTACATTTAATGATGGTGGGCGTCCTTATGGTGTTTGGTATCTTGGCGGTCAATCGGATTCGAATTATATGCAGTTTACATTCAATGAGAATATTCCAACTGACAGAGATATCGGAGATATTCGAGTTAGTGCGGTAAATTATATTACTGAAGATGAATGGCCTACAGTTTTACCGTAATTTTAATAGGATTAGATTAGAATGGACACGCTCCACTAATCAAATAAAGAGGCAGAAATGCATAAGGTGCAACTGCCTCTATTTTATTTTAGGAGGAAAAGAAATGGTAACAAGAAAACAAGTAGTAGATGATTGTAAAAATTTAGCAAATCGAGGAATTGGAGTTAATCCGGATGGATACGCCGGTATGCAATGTGCGGATTTAATTGTATACATTGGATTAAAATATTTTAAAATTCGTTTGTGGGGCAATGCTATTGATTTATTGGATAGTGCTTCCGCAAACGGATTTTTTGTAAAATACAATGCTAATGATGATATCAATCCTAAAGCCGGAGATGTGTTCGTTATGGACACTAGAGAAATGTATGGTCATCCATACGGTCATACTGGAGTAGTGATTGAGGATAGCGACGGTTATACAATGAAAACAATCGAACAAAATATCGATGGTAACGCCGATGCTTTAGAAGTAGGAGCGCCGGCTCGATACAATACACGTAACTTTGACGGTATTGTCGGGTGGTTTAGCTTCCCATTTGATGAAGATACAGTAGAAGAAGCTACTGGATGGACTGAAGATGAGAACGGATGGACATATCGTGATGAGTACGGTATACCAGTTAATGCATGGAAGGAAATCAATGGAGCATGGTATAAATTTGACTCAGAGGGCTACATTTTAACAAATGAATGGATTGCTCAAGAAAATCAATGGTATTGGTTAAAAGCTGACGGTGCTATGGCAAAAGGTTGGCAGAATATCAATGGTAAATGGTACTTCTTCCATGAAGATGGCTCTATGCATGAGGGATGGCTAGAATACTTTGATAAAGTGTACTATCTAACAGCTAATGATGGCGATATGGTAAGCCGTGAATGCCGTCAAATCGATGGAGAGTGGTACTATTTCAATGAAAATGGCGAGCGTTTAGAAAAAGCCAATATTAAAGTGGATGAAAAAGGCAGAATCCACTTCTAATTAAATAATGTGTTTATAATTTTGACTAAACCCTGTTCACTATATTGTGGACAGGGTTATTTTTTTGTATAATCGTCCTAAAGGGAAGTGGCGGATATGGAAGTGAATTTTATGCCTAAAAACAACTGAAAAAGTACCAGCCGGAAGATAAAATCGTTTAGAATGGATAAACAAAACAAATATAGATTAAAATAATTATAAAAAATTAAGGTGCTACTAAAAATAGCACCTATTCCGTCTTACTGGTTGATTTTTTGGTTGACTGTTTATTTTAAACACTTTAAAACTTTGAAATAACAATGTTTATTTTAATTACATATTTTAGTATACTATAAAATTGAGTATGTATATAGAAAAGAGGAGTACAATGGCGAAGGATATGACATCTGGAAATCCGATGAAATTAATTTCTCGGTTTACGTTACCCTTATTAATTGGGAATGTTTTTCAACAATTTTATAATATGGCAGATACTTATTTTGTTGGTAGATATATTGGGGTACAAGCACTTGCAGCAGTTGGTTCTACTGGAAGTATTGTTTTCTTTATTATTGGCTTTGCCATTAGTATGACCGCTGGATTAGCGATTCCTCTTGCCCAGAAATATGGGGCTAAAGATATGCAAGGAGTAAAAAGAAGTTTCTATGTTTCTACTTTAATTTCTATAGGAGCAACGATATTATTGACGACATTCAGTATGCTATTTTGTCGTCAAATATTAGAAATTATGCAAACTCCTCCAGAAATTATTGACTATGCTTATGAATATTTAATGGTAATTTTTGCAGGGATTTTTGCTCAAATTGCTTTTAACTTATTATCAAACATTATTCGAGCAATTGGTGATGCAAATACACCGCTATATTTTTTAGTTCTCTCTTGTATGTTAAATATATTGTTAGATTATGTATTTATTGTTTATTTTAAGATGGGAGTTGGAGGTTCTGGATTTGCAACGGTAGTAAGTCAATTATTCTCTGCTGTTTGTTGTTATATTTATATTAAAAAGAAAATTCCAATTTTACATATAGAAAAAGATTCAGTTCATTTTACAAAAGATTTTTTACTCCATCATATGAATATTGCTTTTCCAATGGGATTTCAATCGTCCATTATTGCGATTGGAACGATAACTGTTCAAATTGTTTTAAATCAATTGGGGCATGAAGCGGTTGCTGGATATACAGCTGCACAAAAGATTGACCAATTAGGAATATTACCAATGATGTCATTTGGAATTACAATGGCGACTTATTCAGCTCAAAATTATGGAGCAAAATTATATGATCGTATTTGGAAAGGTGTTAGAGATTGTATTAAACTGTCCCTTACGTTTAGTTTTTGTGTAGGCTTTATTTTAATTCTATTTAGTCCACATTTTATGAGAATGTTTGTAGGTGTAGGGCATGAATCGGTAGTGGAATATGGCAGACTTTATATTTTAGCGAATTCTTCATGCTATGCTATTTTGTCTTTATTATTTATTTATCGTTATACATTACAAGGGGTAGGAAAAACTGTGATTCCAACAATTGCAGGAATTATGGAGTTAATGATGCGAGTTTTTGCTGCATTAGTGTTAACCAAAATTTTTGGCTATATTGGATTAACAACTGCTAATCCTTTAGCGTGGTTTGGTTCCTTAGTTCCATTAGCCATTACTTATTATGCATTTAAAAGAAAATATCAACGTTATAGTTAGTTCAAGGAGGGGTATAAATGAAATCAGATATTCAAATTGCTCAAGAAGCTGTTATGAAACCAATTCGTGAAATTGCTTCAAGCATTGGCTTAAATGATGAACAAATCGAGTTTTATGGGAAATATAAAGCAAAAATTGATGTTAATCGAATTTCTAAAGAGAAAAAAGGCAAATTAGTATTAGTGACAGCTATGAGTCCAACTCCTGCTGGAGAAGGAAAATCAACCGTTACGATAGGATTAGCGGATGCTTTTACAAAATTAGGTAAAAAATCTATTATTGCGCTTCGGGAGCCTTCATTAGGACCTGTAATGGGCATTAAAGGAGGAGCTTGCGGTGGAGGATATGCGCAAGTTGTTCCAATGGAAGAAATTAATTTACATTTTACCGGAGATATGCATGCATTAACTTGTGCTACTAATGCACTAGCAGCATTCATCGATAATCATATTTATCAGGGAAATGAATTACAAATTGATAGTAGAAGAATTATTTGGAAAAGAGCAGTGGACTTAAATGATCGATCTTTGCGACAAGTCATTGTAGGATTAGGTGGTCCAATTCAAGGAGTTCCTCGTGAAGATGGATTTGATATTACGGTTGCTAGTGAAATGATGGCGATTTTATGTTTGGCGACAGATTTAAATAACTTAAAACAACGATTAGAAAATATTGTTATTGGGTACACTTTTGAAAAAGTTCCCGTTACGGTGAAAGATTTAAATGTTCAAGGAGCTTTAACATTATTATTAAAAGATGCGTTAAAACCGAATTTAGTTCAAACATTAGAACATACGCCTGCAATTGTTCATGGTGGGCCGTTTGCCAATATTGCACATGGATGTAATAGTGTGATTGCGACTAATGCAGCTCTAGCACTTGGAGAAATTGTTGTAACAGAAGCTGGATTTGGAGCTGATTTAGGAGCTCAGAAATTTTTAGATATTAAAGTTCCTCAATTACAAAAAGCACCTGATGTAGTTGTCATTGTGGCTACGATTCGTTCGCTTAAAATGCATGGAGGAGTTTCCCTTTCTGGATTAACAGAAGGAGAAAATTTAGAAGCTTTAGAAAAAGGATTTGCTAATTTAGAAAAACATATTGAAAATATGACACAACATTATGGATTACCAGCTGTTGTTGCGTTAAATGAATTTGTAACAGATACCCGACAAGAAAAGGAATTAGTACAAACTCTTTGTCAGAAAAAAGGGATTTCTTGTATCTCTACTTCTGTATGGGAAAATGGTGGAAATGGTGGAGTAGCATTAGCAAAAGAAGTGTTACACTTATTCGAAAATACAACACCCCAATTTCATTCAGTCTGTGAAGAAAACAGTTCGATTGAAGAACAAATAGAGGCGATTGCAACTAAAATTTATGGAGCAAATTCTGTTCAATATACAAAAGAAGCGAAATTACAATTAAAACAGTTAGAGAAAAATGGTTGGAATCAAATGCCCGTTTGTATTGCTAAGACGCAATATTCTTTCTCAGATGACGCGTCTTTATTAGGTAAACCAACTGGATTTGAATTAACAGTTCGATCTCTTGTTCCTAAATTAGGGGCAGGCTTTGTTGTAGCTTTAACGGGTAATATTTTAACAATGCCAGGATTGCCAAAGAAACCAGCTGCATTGGAAATGGATGTATTAGAAGACGGTAGATCGACTGGTTTATTTTAAAAATAAAAGGAGAGTATTATGAAAGATTTTCGTGTAGATCATTTGAAAAAAACATATGGTGCTAAAACATTATTAGCCGATGTTTCTTTCATTATTAATGAAGGAGAACATGTCGGCTTAATTGGTCAAAACGGTACAGGAAAAAGCTCACTATTAAATATTTTAGCTGGAATAGATGAAGCAGAAAGTGGTACGATTACTTGTTCAAATGATTTTAGAATCGGGTATCTTTCACAAAATCCTTCTTTAAATCCTGAACATACGGTATTTGAAGCTATTTATCAATCAGATAATCCATTATTGAGATTAGTTCACGATTATGAATGGAGTGTCGAACAATTACAACAGCATCCACAAGATGAAAAATATTTAAAACAATTTGAAGCGTTAGAACAAAAAATGAACCAAGTGGATGGCTGGCAATATGAAGTGAAAATAAAATCCATTTTACAGCACGTGGGAATTGAGGATATTCATCAACAAATTTCTACATTGTCTGGTGGACAAAAGAAACGAGTAGGTCTTGCCAAAGTTTTAATGGAAGAGCCGGATTTATTATTATTAGATGAGCCGACAAACCATTTAGATATGCAAGCCATTCAATGGTTAGAACAATATTTAGCTTCGTACAAAGGTTCTTTACTATTAGTCACTCATGATCGTTATTTCTTAGAACGTGTCGTTGACCATATGTTTGAATTAACCCAAGGTAGAATTGAAGCATATGATGGGAATTATCAATCTTACTTAGAACAAAAATCACAACGAGAACAAATTGCTCAAAAAATGTCTCATAAACAGCAACGTTTATATCAACAAGAATTACAATGGATGAGACAAGGAGCTAAGGCAAGAACAACTAAACAACAAGCTAGAATTCAACGATTTGAACAATTAGAAAAAGAAGTGAAACAAACAGATTCTAAAGAATCTCTAGCCATACGTTTTGATCAAACAAGAATTGGAAAACGAGTATTTCAATTAAAAGATGTCAGCTTACAAATTGGAGATAAGTCAATTGTTCGCTCATTAGAGTGGATTATTCAAAGTCAAGCAAGAATTGGAATTGTTGGAGAAAATGGAGTCGGAAAATCTACATTCCTAAATGCTCTTGCTGGTCTATATCCGTTTAGTGAGGGAGAAATGACTGTTGGAGATACGGTTCGCTTATCTTACTATAAACAACAAGATGAAGATATTCCAATGGATAAGCAATTAGTGCAATATTTAAGAGAATATGCTGAAGAAGTAAGACAAAAAAATGGTGAAGTAGCTTCGATTACGGAATTACTAGAAATATTTTTATTCCCACGTTATATGCATGGGGCATTGATTGGAACATTATCAGGTGGAGAAAGAAGAAGATTATATTTATTACGTCTATTAATGACAAAACCAAATGTCTTATTACTTGATGAACCGACCAATGATTTAGATATTGATACATTAACTGTTTTAGAAGATTATTTAGATGAATTTAATGGTGCCGTTATTGTAGTTTCTCACGACCGTTATTTCTTAGATAAAACAATGGATCAATTATTTGTGATTAAAGGACAGGGAAATACAGAATTGTATTATGGTTCCATGAGTGATTTCCTAGAAAAACAAGGGGATTTAACTGTAGAAGAAACTAAAACAGTAGAAGTTCCAAAAGTAACAGAAACTTCAAAACCTTCCACTTCAGAAAAAGCTAAAAAGATGACATATCATGAGAAAAAAGAATGGGAAGAAATTGAAGGGAAAATAGCTGAATTAGAAGCATCGATTGAAGAAGTTCAAGAAGAAATGAATCAACAAGCACAAGACTTTGCAAAATTGCAAGAATTACAAACACGATTAGAAACATTAGAACAAGAACTAGCGAATTCCTACGAAAGATGGGAATATTTAGCAGAGTTAGTCTAATAGTAGGGAGCTCATCAGATGAAACAATATTTAGAATTATTAGAAAAAATTAAACAAGAAGGAATCGAAAAATCAGACCGTACAGGAACAGGGACAAAAAGTATCTTTGGCTATCAAATGCGATTTGATTTATCAAAGGGGTTCCCAATTTTAACAACAAAAAGAGTTCCATTTGGACTTATTAAAAGTGAGTTATTATGGTTTATTAAAGGAGATACAAATATCCGTTATTTATTACAACATAATAATCATATTTGGGATGAGTGGGCTTTTAAACGTTATGTAGAGTCAGCTGATTATACTGGAGAAGATATGACAGATTTTGGTCGTAGAAGTTTACAAGATCCAGAATTTAAAGAAGTGTATGAAAAAGAATTGGAAACATTTTGCCAAAGAATTTTAAATGAGGATGAGTTTGCTGCAAAATATGGAGAATTAGGAAATATTTATGGTTCACAATGGAGACATTGGAAAACGACTCAAGGAGAAACGATTGACCAATTAGCACAAGTGATTGAGATGTTGAAAACTTCACCTGATTCAAGAAGATTATTAGTATCAGCATGGAATCCAGAAGATGTTCCAAGTATGGCTTTACCTCCATGTCACACAATGTTTCAATTTTATGTGGCAGATGGCAAGTTAAGCTGTCAATTATATCAACGTAGTGCAGATGTCTTCTTAGGTGTGCCATTTAATATTGCGAGTTATGCATTATTAACGCATTTAATTGCGAATGAAGTTGGATTAGAAGTTGGAGAGTTTGTTCATACTTTAGGAGATGCTCACTTGTATTTAAATCACTTAGAACAAGTGGATCTTCAATTAAGCCGTGAACCTTTTGAATTACCACAATTAGTGTTAAAACATCCTGAAAAATCATTATATGATTTAGAAGTTGCAGACGTTGTATTAGAAGGATATGAATGTCATCCAACGATTAAAGCACCGATTGCTGTTTAAACTAAAGGAGGAAATTGCATGTTAATTTATATTTGGGCACAAGATGAAAATGGTGTGATTGGTAAAGAAGGAGTTTTACCATGGCACTTACCAAATGACTTGAAATTTTTTAAAGAAGTAACATTAGATCAAACGATTGTAATGGGACGCAATACTTTTGAAGGTATGGGGAAGAGATTATTACCAAGAAGACACAGTATCATTGTATCTTATCAAGCAGATTATGATGCAAATGGAGCAGAAGTTGTTACTGATATTGCAACTTTAGTAGAAGATGCTAAACATGAAGATATCTATATTCTTGGTGGAGCAGTATTATTTGATTCGTTAAAACATGAAGTAAATACACTTTATTGCACAAAAATTCATGCACAATTTGACGGGGATACGTATTTTCCAAAAGATTTTCCATGGGAAAAATTTGTTAAAGTCAAAAGTATGGATGGAACAGTGGATGAAAAAAATATTTATCCACATACCTTTGAAATTTATCAAAAAATTGAGGATGCATCATGACGACTTGGAATGAAATATTATCAGAAGAAATGAAAAAAGACTATTATCAGGAGTTGCTAGCTTTTGTTCAAAAAAGAAGAGAAGAAGTCAGTGTATTTCCTGAAGAAAAAAATGTTTTCAGAGCTTTAGAATTAACACCATTTGAGTCGGTGAAAGTCGTCATTTTAGGACAAGATCCTTATCATGGGTTTGGACAAGCACATGGATTAAGCTTTTCTGTTCAAAAAGGAATTCCACTTCCACCATCGCTTAGAAATATTTATAAAGAATTACAAGAAGATTTAGGTGGAGAACTGCCAACAGAAGGGGATTTATCACATTGGGCAAAACAAGGAGTATTATTGTTAAATACTGTTTTAACAGTAGAAGAAGGAAATGCGAATAGTCATAAAGGAATGGGATGGGAAAGATTAACCAATCGTCTCATTGAGTCTTTAAATGAATTGAATCATCCAGTGATTTTCATCCTTTGGGGTAAACCAGCTCAGGATAAGGAAAAACTGATTACGAATCCAAGTCATGTCATTTTAAAATCCCCTCATCCAAGTCCTTTATCGGCTTATCGAGGGTTCTTTGGAAGTAAACCATTTAGTAGAATAAATGACATCTTAATCCAACAAGGACAAATACCAATTCGTTGGACGGAATAAAAGGAGAATGATATGAAACATCGTTTTTTTAAACTCTTTCTTTTATGGATGACGGCTCTAACATTTGTTGCTTGTTCATCGAATACTCAAAAAGAGAAGCAAGAAGGAACCAATACGACAACTACTCAGGTTGAGCAATCACAAAATTTGCCTGATTCTCTGTTACCATTTAAACGAGAAAAACAATTGGTATTAGGAGAATTGGATTCTTATAAACGCTCAACTCAGGCACATATTCAATTACGATATGATGATAAGCCAACAGAACAAAGAGAAAGCAAAATTAATGTTGATCCAGTTGGTTGGCATAACTTTAAATTCCCAGTAGATTATTCAGGAAAAGAAGCATGGTTTATGAATCGTGGACATTTAGTCGGATATCAATTTAGTGGATTAAATGATGAGTTGAGAAATTTAACTACGATGACGGCTTATTTAAACACGGGAAGTATGACAGGAACGGATGAGAAAAATCCTGTTGCCATGTTATTTTATGAAGAAAAATTAGCGGCATGGTTAAAACAAAATAAAAATGCGTGGCTTGATTATCGAGTAACACCACTTTATACAGATTCAGAATTAATTCCACGTCAAGTAGAATTACAATATGCTGGAATCTCTGCAAATGGAAGATTGATTCCGATTCAATTTAATACTTCTCTTGAAGAAGTGAATGAAGATGGAACTACACGAGTTATTTTGAATAATGATGCACCAAATGGAAAATTGGATTATCAAACTGGCTTGGCAGAAGCGAGTATTCAAAGTGAGAAACAAGAAGAAACTAAGCCTGAATCTAAGAACAAAAATGATCGTACCGTGTACGTTGCAAATGAAGGAAAAGCAACAGTTTATTGGTATGATAAAAAAAGAATGCCAGCAAAAACGAATCAAGCAAAAGTGGTAGAAATGAGTGAATCCCAAGCAAAAGCACAAGGGAAGACTCATGCAGAAAAAGAATAATAGAAGTATGACTTTTCTGAAGTAGCAAAGGTATTATGCTACTTCGGAGGGTCTTTTTTCTTGTGGTAAAATGTTATTTTTTGAGCATAAAGTCTTTACATTAGATTTTATTTCCTTTAAAATTAATACGAAATAAATTATTGGGGAATAAGGTGTTTTATAATGAAAAATTTATTAAAAGATATAAAAGGTCATGGGTATTTAAGAAAAACTAGTTTCGGTCTTGTAAGCGGTATTTTATTGACATCTTCAATATTTATGACTTTAGGAACTAATCCGATTCTTGCAGTTCAAGAAGAAAAAGTAGATTCAACAGAAAAAGTTGCTTCTGATGGGAAAACAGAGGCAAAAGATGAATTTGTACGAGAAAAAATAGTTCCTGTTAAGGAAGCTGAATTGAAAGCTAAAGTAGAGGAAGTAAAAAAATCTGGAGTTACTGTTGAAGAAAAGCCAGCTGAAGCAGTTGGATCAGCAAAAACAGAAACTGAGGAAGCTTCTTTAAAGAAAGAGGCAGAAACTAAAGTAGATGAACAAATTAAATCTCTAGAAGAAGCGAAAAAAGAGGAATTAGCAAGACAAGAGAAAGCAAAGAAAATAAATTCTGTAAGAGAATTTTATGTAAGTAATAATTCAATGAAGCATTTTTTAGTCCATTATTTAAATTCAAGAGAATTTGATGAAGATTTTAACAAGACAGTAGAACTTTCAGATTTTAAATCTGACAAAGGAGACGTTCATTTTGTTGAAGGAAAAAGAGCTATATTAAAAATTCCAAAATCTTTTGTAAATAATCCAATCACTACGGTACCTACAAAAGTAAAAACCATATTATATACAACTGATAAAAATTTAACACCTCTTCAAGATGAAAGATTAAATCATCTTATTGATTCATACATTTTGAAAGTAAAAGACGGAGAAACAATTTCTTACAATATAAAAGTAAATGATGAAAGCAATCTCAGAAAAACTTATGGTATTGATACTATTGAAGTAAAACGTACTTATAATTTTGGACTTACGAATAGTCCTGAGTATTTTAATGTTTTAACAGATAAGATGATTGAAAGTATTTATGTTTTTTCAAAAGACTCTAAATCAACTAATCAAAAAGAGGGAAGTTCTAATGTAATTACGGAATATTCATACAAAGATTCAACAGGTACACTTATTCCTTTAAAAGATTTATACGCTAAAGTTATTAATATTTCAGTATTTAATGGACAGGAAATAATCAAATCTTCTGATATTCGTGATGAAAATATTAATGCAGCGGAACTGGTGAGAGTACAAAATGATACGTCAAATGTTCAATTCAATAGTACTGAGGTAAAAGTAACTCCTGAGGGAAGAATTTCTCAAAAATTTAATTACACTATTAAAGATAATATAGGAGGTTTCATCAAAAATTCTTTCTTTACAAGAAAAGATATTTTAAAAAATGTTGATTACAAGAAGTTAATGGAACATGTTTCTGTAAATTATCATTTAGTAACTTATAAAAAACTAATTGATACTGGAGTTGTACAACAAAAATTTGTGGATGAAAAAGGAAATGAAATTGCTCCTACAATTACTAGTGAGAAAAGTGATAAAGACTCTACAGTTACTGTAGCAACTCCTCCAAAGGAAATAATTTATAATGGTCAAACTTATTTGTTACAAACAGAAAAAATTCCAAATAGTTTAGTCATTAAAAAAGGAATTAATTCAGTAACTTTTAGTTATAAATTACAGGTTGTTAGTGATAAAGGAACGCCAGAACGTCTAAAACTAGAAGAGTTTAATGTTGGAGTAGTTCCAAATGAAGCACCAAAACTAGAAGAATCTGATGTTGAGGCTCCTAAACCTCAACATAAAGAACAAACTAAAAACTCTACATTTGATGAAACTTCTAAAAAAACTGAAAATGAAGTCCAAAATTCAAGTGAAAAACCACTGCCAACAAAGCAAGAAAAAGAAGTAGGTCATCAAACAGTATCTGAAAAGGTTGTTCCAAATAAACAAGATCTTCCAAATACAGGTATGTCGGATACTAATTTATATTATACGATTAGTGCTAGTGTTATTAGCTTACTAGGTATGATGAGTTTAAAATTCAAGAAGAAAGATATGAAATAAATTTTAATAGTATAGAATAAGTATTCATCCAAATGAATTAAATAAGAGATCAAAGACTTTTCGAAGTAGTGAAGTGACCCCAAAAGTTAGATTTTTTATGTCTAACTTTTGGGGTGCAGTACATAGCTAGTTGACTTCGGAGAGTCTTTTTTTTCTTGTAATAATTATAAAATGTGATATTATTACATTTATAGTATTAAATTTCTAATATAACGAGGTGAATACATGAGTCAACCTTTAATCGAAGTGAAAAATATTCATAAACGATATGCAAAATATCATGCCTTAGATAATGTATCATTCAATATTTATGAAGGTAGAATTTGTGGCTTGATTGGTGAAAATGGAGCAGGAAAAACAACGTTAATTCGTATTATCTCTGGATTAATTAAACAAGATTCTGGAGAAATTGTTGGACTAAAAGGATGTAAATTGAGTTCAATTGTTGAATCACCAGCTCTTCATTTGAATCTTTCGGCATATGATAATTTACAGTATCAATTATTACTTTGTGGAGAAACTCCTTCTCATGAAAAAATTGAGGAAGTATTAAATTTAGTAGGCTTAGCCGATGTGGATCCAAAGAAAAAAGCCAAAGATTTTTCATTAGGAATGAGACAACGATTAGCGATTGGATTGGCAATTATTGATTCACCAAAATTATTAATTTTAGATGAACCGATTAATGGATTGGATCCAAAAGGAATTAAAGATATTCGTGATATTTTAGCAACGTTAAAAAATGATTTTAATATTACGATTTTAATTTCTAGTCATATTTTATCTGAATTGGATCTTATTGCTGATGATTATGTCATTATGAGTAAAGGAAAAGTTATTCAGGAAGACTCAAAATCAACAATCTTATCTTCATTAGCAAAAAAAGTTATCGTTTCAACAGCAACAAATGATACAGCGATTGAAATTTTAACAGCAAATGATTGTGACTGTACTCTTTTACCTGACAAAATTGAAGTGACAAATACATCACTGACGATTAATCAGATGATTGATGTATTAAGAAAAAATCAGATTGAAATTTTTGAAATTTATAAAGAACAAGTTTCTTTTGAAGAATATTATTTTAATTTGGTTGAAGGAAGGTAAGAGCAATGATGTCAAATTTTAAAGCGGATATTTATAAAATTAGAAAAGAAAGAATCTTTTCGATTTCAATTTTACTATGTGTCTTATTAGAGTTCTTGTTTACATTTGTAATGAGAGAAAAGAGTGGTGACATTGGTGTTATTATGACTTTATCGACTTCAACAGCTTTTCTCCCATTATTTTTCATCGCAGTAGATTTATTCGTTTGGGGAGAAGATTTTGTATCCAGAACGATTAATACACAGATTATTAAATCTAAAAATCGTTTGTCTTTATTCATTTATAAAGTTGTGACGACAGTTTTATATTCAACCATCCATTTATTTGTAGGTTATTTATCTGTTGCTGTATTTAGAGGGATTTTTGCAGATAGTTCTTCTTTATCGACAGTGTGGAAAATAGCAGTGTACCAATATCCATATTTTTTATGTATCATGTTCCTGTCTATTTTCATTTTCAACTATGTAGATAAGGTCAGTTATGCGCAGTTAATTTATGTAGTGATTGTCATTTTATTTGATAATTTAATGAGTTTTTCGATGGCAAATGTTATTGACCCTGAATTGTTGGAACACTTTTTACTCTTTAACCAATTAAAGGCTATTACAGGTAGCGGAGACTTTTTAACGCCATCTGTTATAATTGCAATTATTTTTAGTGTTTTATACATTATTTTTAGTTATTATTTATTTAATGAACGAGAATTTAAATAAGGAGAAAGCTTATGAAGAAAATTTTACCATTTATCGTTTTTTTCCTAGTCATTGTAGCTTTTGGATTTTATATGACTTATAGTAATGCCAAAACAGATTTTGATTTTACACAGACTTGGGAATTACAAGAAAATGCGAAACAAAAAGTAGAAATTTATGGAACAGAGCAAAATGTGGAATTATCAATTGTAGAAACTTCTAATCCTCAAACAAAAGTAACTGTATCAGGAAAAATCTCCAAAACTTCTGTGAATACGATTAAAGATACAAAATTAAACGAAGAAGGATTATATATTCCAATTTCAAAACATGGATTTAGATTATATACTTCTCAATTCGGAAAAGATACATTAAAAGTTACAGTTGAATTAGCAAAAAATGCTGACCCATATGAAGTGTTTTTAGATACCGTTAGTGGAGAAGTAAAAGTGAATGTTCCACAAACATTTGATGGAAAATATGACATCATGTTGAATAATGGAGCTAAAATAACAGAAAAACCTGAAACAAAAGAAACAAGTGCAAGTGTCATTAAAGTAGATGCTTATACAGATGTAACGATTGTAAAAGGAAAATAAATAAAGTAAAAGAGCCTTTCGAAGAGAAAACGAAAGGCTCTTTTTAGGAGTATTTATATTATTAATTTAATTCTTTTCTAAATGCTTCAATTTCTTCAACTGATAATCCCGTAAGTTTTTGGATTTCTGCCATTGGTAAGTTCATTTTGAAGCAGATCATGACTTGCCCTTTTCGCTCTCCAATTTCTACTCGTGCTTCTTGAAATTCTTAGAATACTGTAAAATTGGTGATGACAATTGAAATAATTGGTTTTTCCTATTTTTAGAATAGAAACACTAAACTCGATAGTTATCCTTTAAAAGTTATGATAAACTATCTATAGCAAAGGAAAGGATGATGATATACGGAAAATATCGGAACAATTACAGAAAAAGTAAAAAAACTACTTTCAATTGATACTAATATCAGTGAAATACTCATCCATAATGATAATTTTAAAAAGCATTTAATGAAAAGAAATCATCAAAATATGATTCCTTATATACCGAATATCCAACAGTTTTTAAAAAATCCGGACTACGTTGGGATAAATCCAAGAGAAAAAGGTGTGAGTTTAGAGTATGTAGTACAAGTAAAACCTAATATTCTTATAGCCGTCAAATTAGACAGTAAGAATGGATATTTTTACGTTGCTACAATGCATGAAATTTCTCAATTAAAATTATCACAACGAATTCGAAATGGAAGATTACGAAAAATTGACAAATAACCATAAATGTTTATAATAAAATTATAAGGAGTATGAATTGAGGGTAGAAAGGTTCCTACCGCACCTCAAAAAGGTATATCCTACCAAAAGAGGTACCTGAGATGACGAGGTTACTGAACGTCCAATTGATACTTACGATATTTTCCACTAGACACCGTCAGGTGTCTTTTTTTATTACAAAAGAGTTTATTGTATTGATAAAACCGTATTGTCATTTTTTGTACAAGCTTCACTAGTTGTGAATTGTAGTCTTATTTTAGTGATTAAATTGATTCACCAACAGGATTTGTCGAACAACACAAAAGAACAGCCCATAAACGAGCTGCCTTTCATTTCACTATTATTCCATTTCTTTTCTAAACGCTTCAATTTCTTCAATCGATAATTCTGTATGCTTTTGAATTTCTTCCATTGATAAGTTTAATTTGAAGCACAATAGGAGTTTTCCTTTTGTTATCCCTTGTTTTTCGCCGATTTCAATTCCTTCTTCACGACCATTTTCATAATAAAATTCTAATACTTGATTAAATTCGTTTTGTCTTCTTTCAATTTCTTCTGCAAGTCTAATTTCTTCTTCCGTTAAATTGTTTAACATTTCAGCTGCTGCTTTTAACCCCTGAGTTGTATGTTGCATTTTTTCTCATCTCCTTGAAATTTTTTATTTACTCCTTACTTATTATATACGAAAAATTTTCTAAAATTAATTTTTTTACTCCAACTTTTTTAAATAATTCCTTGTGTATTTATTGTTTTGCGCTGGTGTGCTATAATCATCAAGGAATATCTGAATAAAAGAGGATTTTTAAATGAAAAGATTAACGACAGAAGAAGTTAAACAAAGAGAATTAGCGATTCTTTTAGCAGTGGATGAGTTTTGTAAAAAGGAAAAACTTCATTATTTTCTTAATTATGGAACATTAATTGGTGCGATTCGTCATAAAGGATTTATTCCTTGGGATGATGATATTGATATTATGATGCCAAGAAATGATTATGAACGTTTTAAACGTGAATTTCATTCAAACCAATATGACATTTTATCTTTAGAGACAAACCAAGAGTATTTTAATAACTTTATCAAAGTAGTTGATAACCAAACGGTTATTACAGATACTAGAAATCGTAAAACTTATAAGAGTGGAATTTTTATCGATATTTTCCCTTATGATCGAATAGATGATTTAAAAGCAGTAGATAAAACTTATCAATTAGAAAGTTTTAAATTATTATCATTTAGTAAGCATAAAAATATTGTGTACAAAGATAGTTTGATAAAAGATATGATTCGTACATTTTTCTGGACTGTGTTACTTCCTGTGTCTCCAAGAAAATTTGCGTATAAAATTGAAGAAGTCATTCAGCAATATACGAACCCGACTGGAAAATATGAATGCTTACTAGCTTCTAAATTAAAAGAAAAAGAAGTATTTGAAGCAGGGATTTTCGATGAAGTAATGGATGGAGAATTTGAAGGACATATCTTCCCGATTCCAAAAGAATATGACCGATTATTAACACAATATTATGGAGATTATTTAACATTACCTCCAATTGAAAAACAAACTAATCCGCATGAATTGGAAGTTTATTTAAAAGAAGAGGAGTAGCATGATGCCGAAGTATTTAACAAAAGAAGAATTAAAGCAAACACAATTAGACATTTTAAAATATATTGATCGTATTTGTAAGGAAAATGATATTCAGTATTTTGTCAGTTATGGAACATTATTAGGTGCTGTTCGTCATAAAGGATTTATTCCATGGGATGACGATATTGATATTTCTATGTATCGCTCTCAATATGATAAATTTATTCAAGCAGTTGAAAAAGATCAACATCCTTACTACAAAATTTTAAGTAAGGAAACTTCTGATTGGTATTTCCAAAACTTCCTAGTAGTGACAGATGAACGTACCGTTGTAGAAGATCATATTAAAGTCGATCGTCATGATACAAGTGTATTCGTAGATGTCTTTCCAATCGAACGTTATGATGATGTGACATTAATCGATAAAGCTCACTTAATGGCAACGTTACGAATGATTGCATACATTAAATTACAATATGTTCAATATGGCGATAGTCAGTTAAAAGATATTTGCCGTAAAATCATGTGGTATGCGCTACGAATTGTAAATCCACGTTGGTTTGGAAATCGTATCGATACCTTAATTAAAAAATATCGTAAAGAAGATGGACAATATGAAGGGCTTGTCGGTTGCGGTAAAGATGGGAGAAAAGAAGTATTCCCTCGTGGAACTTTTGAAGAATTAATTGAATTACCATTTGAAGATATGATGGTTCCTGCACCAAAAGAATATGATGTATTTCTTTCTCAATTTTATGGGGATTATATGACAGTTCCTTCTCAAGAAGAAATTGATTATAAGAGTCATTTATTACAAGCTTATCGTAAAGATGAACAATAATGGAGTTTAAGTCTAAGAAGAGGTTGGACGTTTCCAGCCTTCTTTTTATGTCTATCAAAGTGTAGCAGTAGAAGGAGAGTAAGACAAAAACTCCTAAAATCTTATAAATTGTTTAATATCTAGGATATATGTTTCTATCTTTGTATGAATTTGCTATACTATCTCCTGTATAATGAGGTGAATTATGAAAAATATTAAAGTAAATGCTATCGCAAATCTTTTAATGCGAGTATTAAATATTGTTTTTCCACTAATTACAGGTCCCTATATTGCCAGAATTTTAAATAAAACAGAGTATGGGTATTTTAATATTACGAATACCTTTATCGGATTATTTATCCCTTTTGCAACGTTAGGAATTTATAATTATGGAATTCGAGCCATCAGTAAGGCAAAGGAAAATAAGCAAGAGATTAATCGGATTTTTTCATTACTCTTTTATATTTCCTTATTTTGTACGACTATTACAACCATTGTCTATTTTATTATCACATTCCAAATGGAAGGTGCTCCTGTATTAAAAACATTGTATTACATTATGGCGATACAAGTGTTTGCACAGTTTTTAAATATTGAATGGATGAATGAAGCTTTTGAAAATTATACATTTATTTTGTATAAGACTTTATTTATTCGAATCTTTATGCTTGTTTCTATTTTTACATTTGTAAAAACAGAGCATGATATTGTGCCGTATGCCTTTTTAATGTCCATTGCGACACTGTTAAATTATTTAGCAAGTTTCTTCTGGATTAAAAAAGAAGTCCATTTTGTTGGCGTTCAATGGAAAGATGTTAAAGCAGTTATTCAACCGTTAATTGCTATCCTTTTATTAGCAAATGCAGGGATGCTTTATACCTATTTAGATCGAATGTTCTTATCTTCCATTGCTTTACCAGAATATGTATCCTATTACACGATTGCTCAAACATTAGTATTTTCTATTTCTGGAGTTATTAGTGGAGCTGTGAGTGTTAGTATTCCAAGACTTGGATATTATTTAGGAATTAATGATAAGAAAGCTTATGATGATTTAGTTAATAAGGGCGGAAGAATTTTTATGTTCTGTATTACGCCGTTAAATTTTGGATTAGCCATTTTAGCAAGTCATGCGACTGTATTATATGCAGGGGAGCAATATTTAGATGCTAGCTTCAGTGTATTCCTATTTGCTCTTCGTTCTATTCCATGGGCAATGGCATTAATTTTAGAAAATCAAATTATTTTTGTCCAAGGTTATGAAAATAAATTAACGATGTTCTACTTTATTGGTGGAGGATTAAACTTAGTATTGAACTCCATTCTAGCTGCTGTTGGGATTACAAAACCAGAATGGTATATTTTAACAACAATTGTAGCTGAATTATTAGTTATCGCATTAGACATCTTATTAATTAATAAAAATCAGTTAATCGATTTAAGAAGGCTGTTTATTCATGCGGGTAAATATGTTCTCTATTCATCAGGATTTTTCATCATTTATGGGTTAATTTCTTGGATTCGTCCAATTGAAATGGTCGTGAATGGGGCATTGCTGATCAATATTTTTGTAACAATTGTTAGTTGTGTCATTTATTATGTAGTTGTATTAGCACTTGTCAAAGATGAAATTTTCTATGATGTCATTAATGCTGTAAAAAATAAAGTGTTGAAGAGAGGATAAGCTATGAGTGAATTAATTAGTGTCATTGTACCTGTATACAATGTCGAACAATATTTAAAAAAATGTGTTCAATCGATTCAAACACAAACTTATTTAAATTTAGAAATTTTATTAGTGGATGATGGTGCAACCGATTCAAGTGGACATCTCTGTGATGAATTAGCAAGTCAAGATGAGCGAATAAGAGTCATTCATAAAGAAAATGGTGGCTTATCTTCAGCAAGAAATGAAGGACAAAAAGTGGCTCAAGGAAAGTATGTATTATTCGTAGATTCTGATGATTACATTCATGAAGAAATGATTGATTCCCTTTATCAGCAACTCATTACTGAAAATGCAGATGTTTCAAGTTGTAATGTCATGAATGTTTATACTACAAAACAAACTCCTCAATGTGATCGAGAAGATTTGTATTTAGTATTGAATAGAGAAGATTTTTTAAGAGAATATTTAATTGGACAAAAAGTTCCCGGAACGATTTGTAATAAATTAATTCGAAAAGAAATTGCTGACAAGATAGAATTTCCAGTTGGAAAAATTTATGAAGATGCATTTTATCATTATCAATTAGTGCAAATTGCTGAGAAATATGTCGTTAATACAAAACCGTATTATTACTATTATCATCGACAACAAAGTATTACGACAAATCCTTATCGTGAACGTGATTTAGTGTATATTACGATTTATCAACAATTCTATGATTTAGTAAAACAGCAATTTCCAAACTTGGAAGAAGAAGCATTCTTTCGATTATCGTACGCCCATTTTTATATTTTAGATAAGATGCTAGTGGAAGATGATTTTGAAACTTTAACAGATTATCCAAGAGTACGTCACTACTTGAAACAACATGCCTTTGAAATTGCGAGAAATACTATTTTCCAAAAGGGAAGAAGAATTGCTGCTTTAGCATTAAAAATCAATATTCATCTGTATCGAAATTTGATGCTGGCGAATATGGAGAAGAATAAAAAGATTCATGATTAATGAAGAAATGAAGACTTTTGCGATGGCAAAAGTCTTTTTTATATATTAAAACACCTTAAATTAAAAAAACATTAGAGAGTTTAGGAAAAAATTAAAATTTCAGTTGACAAATATTAAAATGATGATATTCTATAGTCAATATCTAATGATATACAAAAAAGAGTGGAGGTAATTCTATGCAAAATTTGATAACAAAAGAAGTTAAATTAAAGATGATTCCATGGTTGTTGATTGGTATTTTTGGGAGCTTACTAACATTAGGAATTCCTTATTTAGTACAGTCATTATTAGATAATGGAGATGGGAAAAATATTTTTCAAAATGTTATGCTCATTGTTGCACTTCTATTTATTCAGTTAGTATTATCATTCAGTGCTCATTATGGGTTATTAAAAATTGGGGAAAATACTGTACTTGATTTTCGTATGAAAGCTTATGAGAGTGTTCTTCAAAATGAACAAGAATCTCAAAAAAGAAGTGGAGAATCTGCTGGTGAAATTATTGAAGTAAGTAAAAAATTAAAAAACTTTATCGTTTTCCAATTACCAACTTTTATTCAAAGTATTGTGACGATTGTAGGTATTTTGATTTTCTTATTTATTTTAAATTGGAAATTATCTGTTGTCATTTTATTAGGAATTCCTTCAATCTTTTTAATCTTAAATCCAATGAGTAAATTAGTTTCTAATATTAGTCAGTCTGAACAAAAAGTAACTATCAAAGTGATTGGACAATTAGGAGAGTATTTTAGAAATCGTACATTCTTTTTAGCGAATAATGCTACAGAACAAAGTAAACAAAAGATGAAAGAGTCATATTTAGAATTGTATCAACAATCTGTAAAATTAGGATTCTTTGAAGCGTTAATGCAGCCTTTTTCATTATTTTTTATAACGATTGTATTAAGTTTCATTTTCTTATTTGGTGGCTTATTACTTTCTAGTGGTGAGATGACGATTGGAATATTTATTTCATTCTTAATTTACATCTTTATGTTATTAACACCTGCAAGTTCTGCCGCTAGTTTTTTAGGTGAATTATCTAAATTACAAGGATCAATGAGTGATTTATTAGAATTGATTCGTAAACCAATTACAGCTCAACAAAATACTGGAGAAGTGATTGATTTATCAGATGCAACAATCCAATTATCAGATGTTTCATTTGGTTATGAAGAAATAGAAGTATTAAAACATATTTCAATGGAAATTCATTCTGGTTCAACCGTAGCGATTGTTGGTCCATCGGGAGCAGGAAAGAGTACATTGTTAAGTCTTTTATTAGGAATGATACAACCAACTAATGGACAAGTTTGCATTGATTCTATTGATTTAAGTGGAGTGAATCTACAAGAATATAGAAATCAAATAGGCTATCTTGCACAAAATGAAACATTATTAGCAGGAACAATTTTAGATAATTTAACGTGGGGATTGAAGGAAACGGTAAGCCAAGATACGATTAATCAAGCTTTGAAAGATGCGGAAATCTATGATTTTGTATCAGCATTACCACAAGGAATTCATACTAATGTTTCAGAATTAGGGGATAATTTTTCAGGGGGACAACAGCAACGGTTGGCATTTGCTCGTATTTTATTAAGAAATCCAAAATTAATTTTCTTAGATGAAGCAACTTCTTCATTAGATAGTATTTTAGAACATAAGATTATTCAAACACTAGAGCAGGAATATCGTCATCTAACAAAAGTCATGATTGCTCATCGACTATCAACGGTTCAAGATGCCACTCAAATTTATTTCCTAGAAGATGGAAAGATCACTGGAGTAGGAACTCACTCTGAATTATTAGAATCACATCCTCACTATCAAGAATTTGTAAAAAAACAAATGATTCATCAATAGTGAGTAAAATATAAGTCTAGTGCAAATGGTGATGCTGTTACACATGCACTAGGCTTTTTATTGTGTTACATTTGAATCGTTTGACAAGAATGCGTATTATGCGTATAATTCTAATTGTAAGGAGGTAACTATATGCCGCTTACAGGAAAAGAGATGGCAAAATTGGCAAGACAACATGGGTGGAAAGAAATCCGCCAAAATGGAAGTCACCATCATTTTAGTCATCCAGATTTTGAGTACATAGTAGTAATTCCTATTCATGGTAATAAAGATTTAGGAAAAGGACTTGAACTCAAAATCATGAAAGATTTGGGGTTGAAATAATACCCCAATCTTTTAATATGATATAGAGGTGAAAGTATGTTAAAATCATATCCTGCAATATTTCATAAGGAAGATGATGGTAGTTTTTGGGTAGAATTTCCTGAATTTCATGGTGGAACACAGGGGGATTCGCTTGAAGAATCTATGAAAAATGCGAAAGAAATGTTAGAGAGTGTGTTGGCATTGTACATCGATGAGGGAAAGGAGTTACCAACTCCAACAGATATTAATACTTTAACAGTAGAAAATGGATTTGTTAGCATGATTCTTGCTGATCCAACTCCCTTTATAAGAAATAATAAGGCAATTCGAAAGAATGTTACAGTACCTGAGTGGCTAGTGAGACTTGCAGACCGACAAAGTATCAATTACTCAGAAGTTCTTACACAAGCATTACAAAATCAGTTAAAAGTATAGAGTATAAATTGAAGAAGACTTTTGCATCCGCAAAAGTCTTTTTTAACGTTTTCTTTCAATGACAAAGCAAATAGGTGGTTGGTTTTGTTGGTTGATAAATTGATACTGCAATACAGTCCATTCATGTTGGTCTAATGTTGGAAGAAATTGTTGTAATTGAGATAATTCTGTATCTCCACCTTCATGTCCCCAATAACACACTAATACGATGCGACCACCAATTGTTAATTGTTCCATTATGGATTCAATTGCACGAATGGTGGAATCGGGAGTAGTGATAATTGATTTATCACTTCCAGGTAAATATCCTAAATTAAAGATGGCTGCTTGAATCGGTTGTTGAATATAAGTAGTTAAATTTGCATGTGAATCACAAATGAGTTGAATATTTTCTTTTGTATCTAATGTTTGAATTTTTTCATTTGTACGAAGTAGTGCTGCTTCTTGAATATCAAAAGAGAAGACTTTTCCCTCTGCTTGAACAAGCTTTGAGAGAAAAATGGTATCATTTCCATTTCCCATTGTTGCATCTACCACACAGTTCCCTGGTTTGATACATTCTTGTAACATGGAATGGCTGAATTTTTGGGCATTTTGAATCATTTGTAGAACTCCTTTACCAAATCTTTAACATTTATTACAAAAGGTTTACGGTTGTTAAGAGTATACAACGTTTGCTTTGTTCGTGCAACGTTCCCCTATGAATAAAAAAAGTTTCACCTATAATGGATAATGAATGAAGTAGGAGGATTGAGAAATGTTAGAGACTAGAAATGAACGAATTTTAAGAATAAAAAAAGAAAAACAATCACAAAAAGTACAAATGATGAATCAATCGTTAAAAAGATCATTCATCGTAATGGGGACAACAGCCTGTGTGGGGTTATATGTGTCTCCTGTTGATCAATTATTATCTGCAAATTTTAGTGTAGTGGAAGCTTCAACTGCTGCTACACAATTTTTACGAAATATTATTCCTGCAGCACAAAATGTTGCAAGAGGAAAGGATATTTATGCTTCAGTTATGATTGCTCAAGCTGCGCTTGAATCAGGTTGGGGAACAAGTGCTTTATCGAAAGCACCAAACCATAATTTATTTGGTGTAAAAGGAAGTTATAATGGACAATCTGTTAATATGCAAACATTAGAAGATAGTGGTGGACAAAACTATTATAGTATTCAAGCTGATTTTAGAAAATATCCATCTTATCAAGAATCATTAGAAGATTATGCCGATAAAATTGTTAATGGAATTTCTGGTGCACCATTATTTTATTCTGGTGCTTGGAAGAGTAAGACGAATAGTTATCAAGATGCTACAGCTTATTTAACTGGTCGTTATGCAACGGATACTGCTTACGGTTCAAAATTAAATCGTATTATTGAACAATTTGGTTTAACAAAATATGATACAGAAACTGCTGTTAGTATGGCAGAGGAAATTGTAAGTAATGAAACAACTACAACAAGTGGAAATAGTTATACAGTTGTTAGTGGGGATAGCTTATATGCGATTGCTCGTAAAATGGGAACAAGTATCCAAGAATTATTAAGCTTAAACGGATTAAATTTAAACTCCATTATTCATCCAGGACAAGTATTAGCATTATCTTCCAAATCGGCATCAGCTGAAACAAAACAAGAAGAAAGTACTCCTAAAGAAGAAAAGGCAAGTGCAGAAACTACAGAAAGTACTAAACAAAATTCAACAGGTGGAACGTATACAGTTGTAAGTGGAGATGGTTTATACGCCATCGCTCGAAAAACAGGGACTGCTATTGAAGATTTATTAAGCTTAAATGGATTAAGTTTAAATTCAACTATTTACCCAGGACAAGTCTTAACCTTATCAGCAAGTAGTGAATCATCTGCAAATGAAGAAACTACTTCAACAGAAGAAAGTTCAAGTTCAACACAAGAAACACCAAGTGAAGAAAGTGCGGCAAGTTCAGAACAAGCTGCAACAGGCGGAACGTATACAGTCGTAAGTGGAGATGGTTTATACGCTATTGCTCGAAAAACAGGGACAAGTATTGAAGATTTATTAAGTTTAAATGGATTAAGTTTAAACTCAACCATTTATCCAGGACAAGTCCTAAAATTATCAGCGAATAGTGAAGCTGCTACAGCTGAAGAAAGTACAGAATCAACTACTGAGGAGACTCAAGAAGAGGCAACTACATCAGAAGAAACGACTCCTTCAACAAATGCAAAAATGTATTATGTTCATAGTGGAGATTCATTATACCGTATAGCACATAATCACGGAATTTCTTTAACAACTTTATTAGAATGGAATCACTTAAGTGTCGATAGTATCATTCACCCTGGTCAAGGGTTAATTGTTTCTGATGGATCAAGTAGTTCATCTGAAGAAGCAGCACCAACTGCAGAAGTGTCAGAAGAAACAAGTTCAAGTTCTGCAACTACTTATACCGTTCAACCAGGTGACGGCTTATGGCGAATTGCAAAAAATCATGGGTTAACATTAGATGAATTAAAATCAATCAATCAATTAACTTCTAATATTATCCAACCAGGACAAGTCTTGATTGTTTCAAAATAAATTGATATAATGCTAGTAAATATTAGCAGACAAAGGAATAGTAGAAGTTTGGATTGTAGTAGAGAGTGCATGGTTGGTGAAAATGCATCATGAAAAATTTTGAACTCGCCTTTTAGCTGAATTTCTGAAATGAAGTAAGAAATTCCGTTTCACTCGCGTTAAGAGTATGTTAAGTATAAAATTAGGTGGTACCACGTGGAAACGTCCTATTGTCTTTAGAGACATTAGGGCGTTTTTTAGGTATTTCCGGAAAAGAGGGTAAAATTATGTCATTTAATCATCATGAAATCGAACCAAAATGGCAAAAGTTTTGGTTAGATAATCATACATTTAAAACTACAGAAGATAAAGGAAAGAAAAATTTCTATGCACTAGATATGTTCCCATATCCATCAGGACAAGGATTGCACGTAGGGCATCCAGAAGGATATACAGCTACTGATGTTGTTTCACGTATGAAACGTGCTCAAGGGTATAATGTATTACATCCAATGGGATGGGATGCGTTTGGGTTACCAGCAGAACAATATGCTTTAGATACAGGTAATGACCCTGCTGAATTTACATTGAAAAATATTGCTACTTTCAAACGTCAAATTCAAGAACTAGGATTTAGTTATGACTGGGACAGAGAAATTAATACAACAGATCCAAATTACTATAAATGGACTCAATGGATTTTTACAAAATTAGTAGAAAAGGGTTTAGCATATGAAGCAGAAGTACCGGTTAACTGGTGTCCTGCATTAGGAACAGTATTAGCTAATGAAGAAGTTATTGATGGAAAATCAGAACGTGGTGGACATCCTGTTTATCGTAAACCAATGAAACAATGGATGTTAAAAATTACTGCTTATGCGGATCGTTTATTAGAAGATTTAGATGACTTAGATTGGCCAGAAAGTATCAAAGATATGCAAAGAAACTGGATTGGTCGTTCTAAAGGGGCACAAGTAACCTTTAAAGTAAAAGGTTCAGAAGAAAGTTTTGAAGTATTTACAACTCGTCCTGATACATTATTTGGAGCAACTTATAATGTGTTAGCACCTGAACATGAACTTGTTCAAAAAATTGTGACTCCAGAACAAAAAGAGGCAGTGGATGCTTATATTGCTTCAGTTGCTACTAAATCAGATTTAGAACGTACAGAATTAGCAAAAGAAAAAACAGGGGTATTTACAGGAGCTTATGCGATTAACCCTGTTAACGGAAAAGAAATTCCAATTTGGATTGCAGACTATGTATTAGTTAGTTATGGAACAGGAGCCATTATGGCAGTGCCTGCTCATGATGAACGTGACTATGAATTTGCAAAAGTATTTGGATTAGACATTATTCCAGTTATTGAAGGTGGAGATGTTACTCAAGAAGCTTATACTGGAGATGGTGTGCATATTCATTCTGAATTTTTAGATGGCTTAAATAAAGCAGATGCAATTGAAAAAATGAATGAATGGTTGAAAGAACAAGGCGTTGGAGAAGCAAAAGTAAGTTACCGTCTACGTGACTGGTTATTCTCTCGTCAACGTTATTGGGGAGAACCAATTCCTGTGATTCATTGGGAAGATGGTACAATGACAACTGTTCCTGAAGAAGAGTTACCATTAGTATTACCAAAAACAGATAAAATTAAACCAAGTGGTACAGGTGAATCACCATTAGCAGCTATTGAAGAATGGTTATATGTCACAGATAAAAAGACAGGATTAAAAGGACGTCGTGAAACAAATACAATGCCACAATGGGCAGGAAGTTCATGGTATTTTGTTCGTTATATTGATCCGCATAATCAAGAACAAATTGCAGATCCTGAAAAATTAAAAGAATGGTTACCAGTTGATTTATATATCGGTGGAGCAGAGCACGCAGTATTACACTTATTATATGCTCGTTTCTGGTATAAAGTGTTATATGATTTAGGAGTTGTTCCTAATAAAGAACCATTCCAAAAATTATTTAACCAAGGGATGATTCTTGGTGAAGGTAATGAAAAAATGTCTAAATCAAAAGGAAATGTTGTGAATCCGGATGATGTTGTTCGTCAATATGGGGCAGATACATTACGTCTATATGAAATGTTTATGGGACCATTGGATGCTTCAATTGCTTGGAGTGAAAAAGGTCTTGAAGGAAGCCGTAAATTCTTAGAACGTGTTTGGAGATTATTAGTGGACGAAGAAGGTAAATTACGTGACCGTATTACAACTTTCAATGATGGTTCATTAGATAAAATTTATCACCAAACGGTTAAGAAAGTTACAGAAGATTACGAAGCTTTACGCTTTAATACAGCGATTTCTCAAATGATGATTTTTGTAAATGAAGCGTATAAAACAGAAGCACTTCCAGTTCAGTATATGAAAGGTTTAGTTCAATTATTAGCACCAATCGCTCCACACTTAGGAGAAGAATTATGGTCTAAACTAGGCGCAACAGAATCTATTAGCTATGTTGCATGGCCAACTTATGATGAAGCTTTCTTAGTAGAAGATGAAGTAGAAGTAATCTTCCAAGTAAATGGAAAAATTAAAGCTCGTGTGATGGTTCCAGCAAATAGTGATGCAGCCACAATGGAAGAAATTGCAAGAAATCATGAATCTGTAAAATCAGCTATTGAAGGAAAAACAGTTCGTAAAGTTATTGCAGTTCCAGGGAAATTGGTAAACATTGTAGCCAACTAATTAGATAAAATGATGGTGGGAGGGGTTCTTTTAAAAAGAACTCGCTCCTTTTGCCGTTATGAGATGTAGAAAAGGAGATATCATGATTTATTTTGATAATTCAGCAACAACAAAAATTGCTCCAGAAGCATTACAATCATATGTTCAAACAAGCGAGCGTTTTTGGGGAAATCCTTCAAGCTTACATCGACTTGGAGGACAAGCCTTTCAAGTATTAGAAAAAGCAAGAGAACATATAGCAACACTATTAGGTGCTAAAACAGAAGAGATTTATATTACTTCTGGTGGAACTGAAAGCAATAACTGGGCCATTAAAGGTACTGCTCTGGAAAAAAGAGTGTTTGGGAATCATATTATTACGACCAAAATTGAACATCCCTCTGTTTTAAATACAGTGAAACAATTAGCTCAATTAGGATTTGAAATCAGTTATTTAGATGTCAATGACAAAGGTGAAATTTCACTGGAGCAATTAGAATCTATGCTTAAAAAGGAAACAATTTTAGTTTCTGTTATGGCGGTCAATAATGAAATAGGTGTGAGTCAAAATATCGAGGAGATTTCTCGCATTCTGGAACATTATCCATGGGTTCATTTTCATGTGGATGCGGTTCAAGCTTTAGAACAAGTTCCAGATTTATTAGCGCTTGGACGAATTGATTTATTAAGTTTATCTGCTCATAAATTCCATGGACCACGTGGTGTTGGAATACTTTATAAAAAAGCAGGAAGAAAAATTCAGTCGTTATTAACAGGTGGAGGTCAGGAAAAGACCGAACGTAGTACAACTGAAAACTTACCAGGAATTGTGGCTACTGCTAAAGCAATGCGTATGTATTTAGAAGCTCCCCATCCTATGAAGGAAATTCGAGACTATTTATGGAATTTTTTAGAAAAACAACCTCAAATTAAAATTTTCTCTCCAAAAGAGGGAGTAGATCATATTCTATGCTTTGCTTTAAAAGGGGTTCGTGGAGAAGTGCTAGTTCATGCTTTTGAAGAGGAAGAGATTTATATTTCAACAACTTCTGCTTGTTCAAGTAAAAAATCCGATAGTTCGAGTACCTTAGCTGCGATGAATGTTCCAGATTATTGGGCAACAAGTGCTGTTCGTGCTAGTTTTTCATATTTGAATACAATGGATGAAGCAAAACAATTTGTAGAAGTGTTAGAAAAATTAATGAAAAAATTTGAATTTTTAAAATAAAGGAGTGAAAAAGTGAAAGTTAGATTATTAGTAAGATATGGGGAATTATCGACTAAGGGACGTAATAAAAAAATGTTTACGCAAAAATTAGCCAATAATATTAAAAAAGCACTGATGAATTACCCTCAAGTTCGAGTATTCCCAGATTATGATTTTATGTACTTAGACTTAAATGGAGTTCCTCAAGAAGAAATTATTCCATTACTAAAACCAATCTTTGGTATTCAGTCATTTTCTCCTGTCTATATTTTAGAAAAAGAGATGGAGAAAGTGAAAGAAGTCGTATTGGACTTAGTTGGAAAAGAAAATCCAAATGGTAAAACATTTAAGATTGCCACAAAACGTAGTGACCATGAATTTGTAATGGATACGAATGAGATTAATTTATTTTTAGGAGATGCAGTATTAGAAGCTTTTCCAGAAATTCGTGTACAATTAAAACAACCAGATATTACGGTTCGTGTAGATGTTCGTCGTCAACATATTATGGTGAGTTTACAAACGATTCAAGGTGCGGGAGGTTTACCAGTTGGAACAAGTGGTAGAGTCTCCTTAATGTTATCAGGAGGAATTGATTCTCCAGTTGCAGCTTATCTTGCGATGAAGAGAGGAATGGAAGTACAATGTGTGCATTTTGCTAGTCCGCCTTATACAAGTCCTCAAGCATTGGTGAAAACAAAACAACTTGCTGCAAAAGTAGCAATCTATGGAGGAAGTTTACAATTCTTCACGGTTCCATTTACAGAAATTCAAGAAGAAATAAAAAAGGCTGTTCCGGAAAATTACTTAATGACGGTTATGCGTAGAATGATGCTACGAATTACAGATCAATTACGTGAGAAAAACCATGGATTAGCCATTGCGAATGGTGAATCAGTAGGACAAGTAGCTTCTCAAACATTAGAAAGCATGATTGCGATTAATGATGTAACCAATACGCCAATCATTCGACCAGTTGCCACAATGGATAAATTAGATATTATTGCCATTGCACAAGAAATCGATACGTTTGAATTATCCATTCAACCATTTGAAGATTGCTGTACTGTTTTTGCACCACCAAGTCCAAAAACAAAACCAAAATTAGAAAAAGCAAGAGAATACGAAGCAAGATTGAACGTAGAAGAATTAGTGCGAAGAGCAGTAGAAAATACAGTAGTAGAAGAAATTACTCCAAATTATGTAGCAGAAGAAGTAGAAAACTCTGTTGAGATGGATGATTTGTTCTAATAGAAAAAAGGAGACAGGCGGAAAACGCCTGTCTCTTTTTTCTATTGTTGGAAATATTCTTTCAAAGCACTTGCGATACTTTTAGCAATATTTTCTTGATATTCCGTTGACTCAATTAATTTATTGTCATCCGGATTATTTAAATAACCTAATTCTAAAAGAATAGAAGGTTGTTTATTTTCACGTAATACTAAGAAGTTTTGGAATTTTGTTCCTTGGCTCTTCAATGTTAAATTACGTGCAATATATTTATTAACGGTTTGTCCCAAGTTTTCACTTGTTGATGCAAAGTAATATCCGGTTGTTCCTGATGCATTTGAATTTGGACCGGAATCAAAGTGTAAACTAATGAAGGCATTTGCTTTTTCTCGATTACTCAATTGAGCACGATTTTCTAGGCTAACACTCTTATCAGATTCACGAGTTAAAATAACAGTTGCACCTAAATTTTCTAATTCTTTTTTCAATAATAGGGCAGTTGTTAAGGTATGATCAGCTTCATGTTTCTCACTAAAAGTAACAACAGCACCTGGATCATCTCCACCATGACCTGGGTCAATGACAATTTTTGCATGCTCAATTCCTTGTGGAAGTTGAGAATCTGACTCTATCGTAGCAAAGTTTGCATTCACTAACCAATAAGGGATATACGCTTTTTTACTATTCCCAATAGTTACTTTATAAAAATCATTTTCACGATCTTCATAATTAAAGATTGTTCCAGCATTTACAGTACTAACACGTTTTGAAAATGCATCAGCAGTTTCATATAAAGGTGTTTCTTTTAATTTTGTAGAAATCATCTTTTTAGCATCTAATGTTTGAGGTAATCCTGCTTGTAATTTATATAATTCATTCATATGATCGACAGCATAGTTTAATTGATTATTGTCAACATAACCTTCTTGTCCATTATAGGAAACTTTAGAGAAGTTTGATTGTTGATCATCTAATAAATAAAATAATTGTCCATATGGAATGGAAGTAACTACTTGTGATTGAGCATTTGCTTCTTTATATAGAGAGACAGCACCGCTTGAGTGTCCAATCATTAAATGTGTTAACAGGACATCTTTTGTAGGCATCCACGCAACTTGTTGATGAAATTGAACTTGAAACCATTCATCATTCACTTTTTTTAATACTAGAACAAATTCTCCTTTTTTAACTTCCGCAATTGGAAATTGTTGAGTATTTGGTTCTTGATATAATTTGACAGAAGTGTCACTTTCTACAGCAGCTACTTGAGCAACTAGAGACTTGTCAAGTTTTTCATTATTTTGAGCTTCATCTTCATGAGTATCATTCGAAGCAACCGTTGACTGAAGCTGCGATGAAATTGGAGAAGGATTCGCATCTAAAATTGGTACAATTGAAAAACCAAAGGCAAGAAGGAAAGCACTAAAAGTGATGAAATATTGAACGTTTTTATTTTGAATAATAGATTTAACGTTTTCCATAGGCGCTCCTTTTTATAATCCTATTTTAATCTTATATTTCTTATTATACCAATTATGAAAGTGTTTGAAAAGCAAAAGGTAAGGCTTTAATGTTTAGGATCTGATGGAAATTTAATAAAAGGGTTAATGCTTGCTGAATCTTGATTTGTCACGTAAAATAAAAGGTGATTTTAGCAAGGAGGAAGATAGATGTTATTAGGATCTCATGTTTCCATGAGTGGAAAAGAAATGATGTTATTATCTGCAAAAGAAGCAGCAAGTTATCAAGCAAATACGATGATGGTGTATACAGGAGCACCGCAAAATACAAGAAGAAAACCAATTGAAGAATTAATGATTTCTCAAGGGCAAGCATTTATGCAAGCCAATGGAATTGAAGAAGTAGTCGTGCATGCACCTTATATTATTAATTTAGCAAATACAACTAAAGAAGGTTACTTAGATTTTGCGATTGAATTTTTAAGAGAAGAAATTCGTCGTGCAGAGGCTATTGGTGCTAAACAAGTTGTCCTTCATCCAGGTTCTCACGTTGGAGCAGGAGTCGATGTAGGAATTGCACAAATTGTAAAAGGATTAAATGAAGTCATTGATAAAAATCAAAAAGTTCAAATTGCACTTGAAACAATGGCAGGGAAGGGGACTGAATTAGGTCGTAGTTTTGAAGAAATTGCACGCATGATTGACGGTGTTACTCATAATGACCGTTTATCTGTGACATTAGATACTTGTCATATTCATGATGCAGGGTATAACTTAAAAGAAGATTTTTCTGGTGTAATAACAGAATTTGATAAAGTAATCGGATTAGATCGCTTGAAAGTCTTGCATATCAATGATTCTAAAAATATCTGTGGAGCCCAAAAAGACCGACATGCAAACTTTGGATTTGGAGAAATTGGTTTTGATGCTTTAATGCAAGTAGTATCAGAAGAAAAGTTTAAAAATATTCCTAAAATTTTAGAAACTCCTTATGTTGGAGAAGATAAGAAAAATCAAAAACCACCTTACTTATATGAAATTCAAATGATTCGTCAAAATCAATTTGACCCAGATTTACTTTCAAAAATTATTAGTCAGTAATAGGAGGAAGTTTTATGCCACACAATCACGAACACGATTGTTGCCACAAACATGAAGAAAAACACCAACATTTAAGTAAAAATGAAAAACAACATCATTACTGCCATTGCCATCATGGACAAATTGAGCAGGCGATTCAATTATTAAAACAGGCAGGCTTCAAATATACGAGTAAACGTGAAAAAATTATTGAAATTTTTAGCCATGAAGATCGCTATTTATCTGCTAAGCAAGTACAACAACTATTAGAAGCAGATTTTCCAAATATGAGTTATGATACCATTTATCGTAATTTATATGATTTTACGGATTTAGGTATTTTAGAAACAACGGAATGGAATGGTGAAAAATTATTCCGTTTTGGTTGTAGTCATGAGGGACATCATCATCATTTTATTTGTGAAAAATGTGGGCGTACTAAAGAAATTGAGTTTTGTCCGATGACTTATTTTGAGACACAATTAGAGGGTTGTGAAGTACATTCGCATCGATTTGAAGTATTTGGATTATGTGAAAAATGTGCCCATACAGCTTCTTAAACTAGAGTCAAAATTGAATTTTTTCGGTAAAATTTTTAGACTATCTAATTGACAATTGAGCAAACCTTTTCTATAATAAAAAAAGGACATTTCGTTTGTTTGGTTATTCTATTCAAAAGAAAACAGTTACTTTTAATGCTCGGAGGGAGGGAATAGGATATGTCAAAAACAGTTGTTCGTAAAAACGAATCACTTGATGATGCTCTTCGTCGCTTCAAACGTACTGTTTCAAAAACTGGTACTTTACAAGAGGCTCGTAAACGTGAGTTTTATGAAAAACCAAGTGTAAGACGTAAGAAAAAATCAGAGGCAGCTCGTAAACGTAAGTTCTAGTCAACTCTGTGTATCATATGACTAAGTAAAGGCTGGGATTTACGTCTCAGTCTTTTTCGTATTTTTAAGGAGTGAAAATCATGAGTTTAAAAGAAACATTGAATAATGATATTAAAACAGCTATGAAAGCTAAAGATAAAGAAACTTTAGCCGTACTAAGAATGATTAAAACAGCTGTTCAAGCAGCAGAAATCGATAAAAAAGAAGAATTAAATGCTGAAGAAGAATTAACAATTTTAGCACGTGAAGCAAAACAACGTCGTGAATCATTAGCAGAATTTGTTAAAGCAGGACGTGATGAATTAGTTGCGAAAACAGAAGCTGAAATTGAAATTGTAGAACGTTACTTACCAAAACAATTATCAGTAGAAGAAGTAAAAGAAGTCATTGCAACAGTAGCTGAAAAAATTGGTGCAACAACTCAAAAAGAATTCGGTAAATTAATGGGTGCTGTTATGCAAGAATTAAAAGGAAAAGCAGACGGCAATGTGATTAAAGAACAAGTAAAAGCTCATTTAGGATAATAATGGTTTAAACAGACTTTTATTAATTTCAGAATGAACGAGAAGAAGATTTCATTTTCGGAATAAATTTTGTCTAAAAAGGTCACAGTGTAAATGAGTCTAAGATAATATGCTTGAAAAATAACGATTAGAAAGCTAAAATTGAATCAAAGATGAGCGGTCGGCTCATGTTCAATCTGATATTAAACTTGAACATAAGGGTCAAGCGGATGGCGGACATCAAAAAAATCCGAAATTAAACTTGAACATAAGGGTCAAGCGGGTGGCAGACACCAAAATAAACCGACTAGAGAACGTCCCAAATTGTTGGGACGTTTTTTTACTAAGCATGATTCATGCGCAAAAAAATGTATAATGCTAGGATTACAGTAATCTTAATGAAGGGCTGAGGTTCAGCCGGCAAGGAGTCACAAATTTTTTGTGGCTTTTTTGTGTTCTATAAGACAATAATCAAATCACACTAAATTCATAGTAAGAACTGTCAAAAATATGCTATAATAGTGCTACATACAGTAAATGGAGGTTAACAGTGTGGTAGAACAAAATTATAAACAAGCGTTAGAAATCCAAGATCATCCACAACTTGTTCAATTATTTGGTTCACAGGATCAACATTTGAGATTATTGGAAGAAACGTTTGAAACACTCATTACTCATCGTGAAGAACAATTGTTAATTTCCGGTGAAGAGGAGTCTGTAAAGCAAACAATCCTATTATTAGAACAACTACAAGAATTAATAGCACGTGGAATTTCAATTTCTCAAACGGATATTGTAACAGCGATTAAAATGGCTAAAAGAGGCACATTAGATTATTTCCTAAATTTATATAATGAGGAAATTGGTCGAACCTTTTCTGGTAAACCTATTCGTGCAAAAACATTTGGACAACAACAATATATTCATGCAATAAAGAAAACAGATATGGTGTTTGGGATTGGACCTGCAGGAACTGGTAAAACTTTTGTTGCAGTTGTTATAGCGGTTCAAGCTTTGAAAAAAGGTCAAGTCAAAAAAATTATTTTAACACGACCAGCGGTTGAAGCTGGGGAAAATTTAGGATTTTTACCAGGGGATTTAAAAGAAAAGGTTGATCCATATTTACGTCCAATTTATGATGCGTTATATGCCATTTATGGAGTAGAACATACGAATCGTTTATTGGAACGAGGAGTTATTGAGGTAGCTCCACTTGCGTATATGCGTGGACGTACATTAGAAGAAGCATTTATTATTTTAGATGAAGCACAAAATACAACAAGAGCTCAAATGAAAATGTTCCTAACTCGTTTAGGATTTGGCTCAAAAATGATTATTAATGGGGATAAAACGCAAGTAGACTTACCAAAGGGAAGTCATATGAGTGGTTTAGTGGATGCAGAAAATAAATTAAAAGGTATTAGTGGTATTTCTTTTGTGGAATTTGATGCATTTGATGTTGTTCGACATCCATTAGTGTCAAGTATTATTGATGCCTATTCAGAACAAGGTGAATAAGTAAGGAGTAAATGAAAAATGAGACAGAAACTGCGAAAATTTCAGGAAGTTTTGGGCATTTTCTATTTGCCCTTACTTCTTTTTTTAACATTCATCGCATTATTAGCGATTGGGTATAGTAGTGTTAAACCAACAACATATACTGTTGAATTAAATCAAGTTGCTAAAGAAACAATTCGTGCGCCAAGAACCTTGGAAGACAAAACACAAACAGAAAAGAATCAACAAATAGCAATGGATGCTGTTAGTGATGTATTAGTGTTTGACCAAGAACGTTTAACGAAACAATTGACGAATATTCAGCAATTTTTCCAAGCAATTAAGTCTGTTGCATCCAAAGCATCCGCTGAAATTATTAAAACGGATCAAAGTAATTCCTCTGAAGAATCTGTGACAAGAGTAGCAACGACTCAAGAAAGAGTTCAATATTTTAAGAAATCACTTGAAAAAGAGAATCAGTCTATCAGAGAGTTTGCGATTTTTATTCCGGATAAATATATTTCGCAATTATTACAAGCAAATAGTGAACAGTTGGCTTCTTATGAGAAGACATTAAAATCAGTTGTAGAAACTCAAATGAAAAATGCTATCAGCGAAAGTACTGTTACAAAAGCTCAAGAAGAAGCGAAGAAGACATTGTTTTATAGTGATTACTCTGATACAGAAAGAGATTTATTAGGACAATTAGTTACGGTTTCAGTTATTGTCAATAATGTTGTAGATAAGGAAGCAACTCAAAAAGCAAAAGAAGTAGCTAAGGCAGCCGTTAATCCTGTGAAAATTTTGCAAGGTCAAGTTCTTGTTCAAGAAGGACATGTCATTTCGAATCAAGACATTCGTTTATTGGAATTGTTTGGATTAAGTAATAGTAAGCCTAATTACCATGAGTTATTGAGTTATATTGTATTTCTTTTTGCAATAGTAGTTTTTCTAGCGGTTTATTATCGTCAAACAATTGCACTATCGAGTGATACAGTAACTGTAATGTCGGTATTTGCTTTGATTTTTGTTGCTGGAGTATTCGTGTTGAAAATTTTAGCTCTGATACAAAATAAAGGTGTAGAACATATTGGATTAGTTTTCCCAATCTCTGGGTTTGTTTATCTCTTATATCGTTTAACAAAGAGTTTAAGATTAACAATTGTTTCAATTGTATTAATGCCGATATTTTCATGGTATTATTTTTCTCAGACAACGAATATTTTACACTTAATATTAACAACTGTATTTCTTTCCATTATTGCATGGATTGGAATTATTCATGAGGAAATTTGGAAAAATCAATTATGGATGAAACGTTTTTTCAAGCATTTATTTTATCCTGTTTTACTAGGTTTTCCATTTGTTTTCTATAGTAATTATGAATTTCAAACACAACAAACCGTGTTTATCTTTTTATTTTTACTATTAAGTGGATTTTTATCGTTTTTATTACCGGTAATATTAATGCCTTATTTATCCTATGTGTTTGAAGATAGTTCGGTATTATTATGGGCGGAATTATCGAATCCGAATCAACCATTGTTAAAAGATTTGATTACACAAGCACCTGGAACGTATCACCATAGTTTAATGGTGGCAAATATTTCTGCAAACTGTGTAGAAGCAATTGGTGGCGACTCTCAATTAGCTAGAGTAGCCTGCTATTATCATGATATTGGAAAATTAGAGCATCCATTATTCTTTATTGAGAACTTACCTGGAAATATGGAATCGCCTCATAAAATGTTAAGCGCTGAAGAATCGGTGCATATTATTTTTAACCATGTGACAAAAGGGGTAGAAATTTTAAAACAACACCAATTACCTCAAGGAGTTATTGATATTTGTGCACAACATCATGGCACAACATTGATGAAATATTTTTATGCAGAAGCGTTAAAAAATAATCCGGATGTAAAAGAAGAAGATTTCCGTTATCCAGGACCAAAACCTCAGACAAAAGAGGCAGCCATTATTAATATCGTGGATAGTGCAGAAGCAGCAACTCGTGCGATGAAAGAACCTACCTTAGAAAAGGTAGAAGCGTTAGTTCATTCTATTATTATGAATCGATTGGAAGATGAACAATTTGTAGAATGTGATATTACGATGAAAGAAATAGCAATTGTAGAAAAAATGATTGTGACATCTTTAAATGGTACATTCCATTCAAGAATTGAATATCCAACAATCAAAAAACAAGAAGCGAAATAGGAAGGAAATATTATGTTTATTGAATTAATAGACGAAACAGAAGTAGTAAAAGAAGAATATCAAAAATTAGTAGAAGATGTTGTATCATTTGCGAGTGACTATTTACATTATCCAGAAAATCGTGAATGCTGTATTTCATTTGTATCAAGTGAAAGAATTCGTGAGATTAATCGTGATTTTAGAAATATTGATAAAGTAACGGATGTGATTAGTTTTGCCTTAGACGATGAAGAAGAGGATATGGATCCAATTAAAAACTTTATGGCTTCAGATGAAAATTTTGTGACTTCCATCGGAGATATTATTATCTCAGTGGATCGTGCAAAAGAACAAGCAGAAGAATACGGACATAGTTTAGAACGTGAATTAGGATTCTTAGCACTACATGGTTTCTTGCATTTAAATGGTTATGATCATCAAACAGAAGAAGAAGAAAAAGAAATGACAGGCTTACAAACAGAAATTTTAACAGCCTATGGTTTAACGAGAAATGCATAAACAAGTTGAGAAAAATCATCATTTCAAACAATCCATGAAGCATGCTGTGAATGGCATTCAAACGGTATTTCAAGATGAGAGAAATTTTAGATTCGATGTTATTGCTGCAATAGTAGTTGTTATCCTTGGTTTTTTCTTAAAAATTGAAAGAACAGAATGGTATTGGATTGTATTTTGTATCTTTTTAATGTTTATTTTAGAAATGTTAAATACCGTTGTAGAACAATTAGTGGATTTAATGGTAGAACATAATTATCATTTAGCCGCTAAAAAAGCAAAAGATGTAGCAGCGGGTGTCGTATTAATGGGAGCAATCTTTGTTCTTTTGATGGCTTCTGGAATTTTTATTCCAAAGATTGTACAAATGTTTTTATAAGGAGAGAAATATGTCAAAACAATTTAAATCGGGTTTTGTAGCAATTGTTGGTAGACCAAATGTAGGAAAATCTACCTTTATGAATTATGTTCTAGGGCAAAAAATTGCCATTATGTCGGATAAGGCTCAAACAACACGTAATAAAATTCAAGGGGTATATACGAATCAAAATTGTCAAATTGTCTTTTTAGATACTCCAGGAATTCATAAACCGAAGCATGAATTAGGGAACTTCATGGTAGAAAGTGCTTATTCTGCATTAAAAGAAGTAGATGCTGTATTATTTATGGTAAATGCTGCAGAAAAAAGAGGTCCTGGTGATGACTTCATTATTGAGAAATTAAAGAAAATTAAAACACCTGTATTTCTAGTGTTGAATAAAATTGATTTAATTTCTCCAGATGAATTATTAGACCGAGTTGAATCATATCAAGAAACGATTCCATTTGCAGGCATTATTCCAATTTCAGTTTTACAAGGAAACAATGTTCAAGAATTGATGATAACTTTAACGAATCATTTACCAGAGGGACCTCAATATTATCCAAGTGATCAAATTACAGACCATCCAGAATATTTCGTTGTATCTGAGTTAATTCGTGAGAAAATCTTGCATTTAACAAAAGAAGAAATTCCTCATTCAGTTGCAGTTACTGTAGATAAAATGCAAAAAGATGAATTTGATAAAGTACATGTTTATGCCAATATTATTGTTGAGCGACCAACTCAAAAAGGAATTATCATCGGTAAAGGTGGTAAATTACTGAAAGAAATTGGTGTGAGAGCAAGAAAAGATATCGAACAATTACTTGGAAATAAAGTATATTTAGAATTATGGGTTAAAGTTGAAAAAGATTGGCGTAAGAAAAAGAGCCATTTACAAGACTTTGGCTATCGTACAACAGACTATAAAGATTAAGGTGACTTTATGGAATACTTTCAAAAGTTTACCGGCATTGTTTTATTTCGACAAGAATATAAAGAACACGATATGATTGTTAAGATTTTCTCTCGAGAATTTGGCAAGCAAATGTTTTTTGTAAGAAATTTACAACGCTTGAGCCATCCTTTATCTGCTGCAACGTTACCCTTTACAAGAGCTGTTTTTATTGGAACCATTCATCAAAATGGATTTAGTTTTATTAGGGAATGTCTTGAAGTACAAAATCATCGACGGATTTATGAACAAATTGAAGTTCAAGCGGTCATGACGTATATGATGCAATTAGTCGATGCTGTAATGGAAGATCGAATCGTGAATACTGAGTTGTATGATTTATTAGAAAATTGTATTCGTGCGGTGGAAAATGACTTAGATCCATTTATTTTAATGCATTATTTTGAATTAAAAATGTTAAAATATTTTGGTGTTGGATTTCAATGGCAAAATTGTTGTTTTTGTGATGAGTCAGTTGGACCATTTGATATTTCTTTGAAGCATCAAGGAATGCTGTGTTCAAGACACTATGATAAAGATGAGAAGAGATTACAACTAAGTCCGAAAGCAGTACATATTGCGAGAATTCTTGTTGCAATGAAATCACCTTTACAAATTCAATCATTGAGTCTATCTACTGAAACAAAAGCTGATTTAAAAAGACTTTGTGACTCATTAATGGACGAATATGTAGGAATTCGATTGAAGGGGAAAAAGTTTATTGATCAAATGCAAGATTGGCAGACTCAATTGCAAATTCGGCGGAACAAGACAGAAGAATAATAAAATTACTAATAAATAAAATGGGCGATAGAATTTAAATCTATCGTCTTTTTTGCATACATTTAATGCAATTTTCTCAGTAGATTATTAGAATTTAAGCCGTTTTCGTGATACACTTAATAGGATGAAATAAAACGGAGGTATGAGATGTACGAATATCTTAAAGGAGAATTAGTGGCTATTCAGCCAACGTATATTGTCATAGAAAACCATGGAATTGGATATCAAATTATGTTTGCAAATCCTTATCGTATTCAATCAAAATTGAATGAAGTGATTCGAGTAGAACTTCAACAAATTGTTCGAGAAGATTCGATTACATTGTATGGCTTTTTAAGTGATGAGGAAAAAGAATTATTCCAAAAATTAATTAGTGTTTCTGGAATTGGACCAAAAAGTGCAGTATCGATTTTAGCAAATGATGATGTGAATGGCTTTATCCAAGCAGTAGAATCAGGCAATATTACGTATTTAACAAAATTCCCTGGTGTGGGTAAGAAGACTGCACAACAAATTGTATTAGATTTAAAAGGAAAATTCTCGAATATTGTAGTGGAAGAAGTAGTTACTCCAGAAGTAGAGACTGCAACTGGAATGAAACATCTAGAAGAAGCAAGAGAAGCATTATTAGGATTAGGATATTCTGCAAAAGAAATTACAAAAGTTTGGAAAGAGTTAGAAACAGCAGCTCCTAAAACAACTCAAGAAGCATTATCTATTGCCTTTAAATTATTGATGAAATAGAAAGGAAGAATTGTGTGGAAGAACATCGATTTGTAGATGGTAGTCCGTTAGACGAACAAGAAGTTTCAACGGAATTATCATTACGACCACAAAATTTACAACAATATATTGGTCAACAAAAAGTAAAAGAAGAGTTATCCATTTATATTCAAGCAGCACGTAGTAGGCAAGAAGCTTTGGATCATGTCTTATTATATGGCCCTCCTGGATTAGGGAAAACGACTCTAGCAATGGTCATTGCAAATGAATTAGAAGTAGGAATAAAAACAACAAGTGGACCAGCCATTGAACGCCCTGGAGATTTAGTCGCATTATTAAATGATTTAAATGCTGGAGACGTTTTGTTTATCGATGAAATTCATCGCTTACCTCGTGTAGTTGAAGAAATGCTTTATTCTGCAATGGAAGACTTCTTTGTTGATATTGTAGTAGGACAAGGGCCAACAGCCCATCCCGTTCATTTTCCATTACCACCTTTCACTTTAGTAGGTGCGACAACTCGTGCGGGCGCTTTATCTGCTCCGTTAAGGGATCGTTTTGGAATTGTGTCTCATATGGAATATTACGATGAGGAATCATTAACCGAAATTGTTAAGAGAACAGCTAGCGTATTTGAAAGTGACATTCATGAAGAAGCTGCTCGAGAAGTTGCCCTTCGTTCAAGAGGAACACCACGTATTGCGAATCGTTTATTAAAACGTGTCCGTGATTTTTCTCAAGTTTATGAAGAAGGTGGCATTTCAAAAGAAATTACGCAAAAAGCTCTTAAAGTCCTTCAAGTAGATGAAAAGGGCTTAGATGCAATTGACCGTAAATTACTAAATGCTATGATTGATTTATATGATGGTGGACCAGTAGGATTAGGAGCGATTGCTGCCAATATTTCAGAAGATGCTGAAACAATTGAAGATATGTATGAACCGTATTTATTACAAATTGGATTTATTAAGCGAACTTCAAGAGGAAGAATGGTAACGCCAGAAGCTTATGTTCATTTGAACAGAAGATATTAGATAGAAAGATGGAATAAGAATGAATTATACAACTCAAGATTTTGATTTTGATTTACCTGAAGAACTGATTGCTCAAACACCTTTGAAAGATCGAACTTCTTCAAGATTATTAGTCGTTAATAAAACAGAACATAGTGTAGCAGACAAACATTTTTCTGAAATTATTGATTATTTAGAAGAAGGCGATACATTAGTGGTCAATAATACAAGAGTATTGCCAGCGAGATTATACGGAGAAAAAGAAGGAACAGGTGCTCATATCGAAGTATTATTACTGCACAATACTCATGGAGATTGTTGGGAAACTCTTGTAAAACCAGCCAAAAGAATGAAAGTTGGAACACTCGTATCGTTTGGTGATGGACGATTAAAGGCAACTGTGACAGAAGAATTAGAACAAGGTGGAAGAATCATCGAGTTTCAATATGATGGGGTATTTTTAGAGATTTTAGAATCGTTAGGTGAAATGCCATTACCACCGTATATCAAAGAACGATTAGATGACCAAGAACGTTATCAAACCGTTTATGCAAAAGAAAATGGCTCTGCAGCTGCACCAACAGCAGGATTACATTTTACAAAAGAATTAATGGAAAAAATTCGACAAAAAGGTATCCAAATTGTTCCAATTACCTTACATGTTGGATTAGGGACATTTAGACCCGTTTCTGTTGATCATTTAGAAGACCATAAAATGCATTCGGAATATTATCATATTTCAAAAGAAACAGCAGAGGTCATTGCAGAAACGAAGAAAAATGGAAAACGAGTTATTGCTGTAGGGACTACTTCGATTCGTACATTAGAAACAGTAGGTTCTGCTAATAATGGAGAAATTGTTTCATGTAGTGGATGGACAGATATTTTCATTTCCCCAGGGTATGAATTTAAAGTAGTGGATGCCTTTATTACGAATTTCCATCTTCCAAAATCAACATTAGTGATGTTAGTGAGCGCTTATTTAGGGCGTGATTTTACATTAGAAGCTTATCATCATGCGATTAGCGAACGTTATCGTTTCTTTAGTTTTGGAGATGCTATGTTTGTTCATCGATAAAGCAACAGTAGAAAATTGAGAGTGATGTTTGTTTATCGTTAAGTGAACAGTAGAAATTGGAGATGAGTACATTGTCTTTTGAACAATTAAAAGAGCAAATCATGCAGGATGAAGAAAATTTAATTTATACGGAGCAAGGAATTGAACCATTATTTTGGATTCCGGAAACAGCTAAAATTTTAATTATCGGTCAAGCACCAGGATTGAAAGCTCAAGAAAGTCGTAAATTTTTCTGGGATAAAAGTGGAGACCGTTTAAGAGAATGGCTGGGAGTTGATAAAACGTTATTTTACGAATCAGGATTATTTGCAGTCGTTCCAATGGACTTTTATTATCCTGGAAAAGGTAAAAGTGGTGATAAACCACCTAGAAAAGGATTTGCACCAAAATGGCATCCATTAGTTTTACCATTATTGAAACAGGTTGAGTGTATTTTATTAGTTGGCTCATATGCACAAAATTATTATTTAAAAGAAACGAAAAAAGAGAATTTAACTGAAACGGTAAGAAGTTATCAAGAATACTTGCCAAAGTATTTTCCATTGGTACATCCTTCTCCTTTAAATATAAGGTGGATGAAGAAAAATCCATGGTTTGAAGAAGAAGTATTACCTGAATTAAAATTGATTGTAAAAAATAGTATAAAAAAGGAGAATGAATGATGTTTATTACACGACACAATAACCCATATGAATTAAAAGGAGAATTACCAACAGTAGGAGAAAAAGCTCCTCACTTTTCATTAGAATGCATTCATGGAGAGATTAAAACTCCAGAATCATTTGCTGGAAAAGTAACCTTAATCAGTGTTGTTCCAGATATTAATACTCGAGTTTGCGATATTCAAACAAAAGCCTTCCATAAAAAAATGAAAGAACATTCAAGTATTCAATTAGTCACGATTAGTAAAAATAACAAAGATGAATTTAAAAATTGGTGTTCAGCAAATGATGTTGCAATGGAAATGTTATGCGATGTTGATTTTACATTTGGAGAAGCATATGGTATTTATGTTCCTGAATTAAGCGTAGATCAACGTTCAATTTTTGTGTTGGATCAAAATGGAACAATTGTTTATCAAGAAATTGTTCAAGAAATGACAGATGAACCAAATTATGATGAAGCCATTCGAGTAGCATTAACTCACTTATAAAAGGGGGAGAAATAATGGAAAACGTTAGTTTATTTCCGCCAATAGAACCTTATAATGAATTTTATTTAGAAGTTTCTTCAACGCATCAAGTATTTGTGATGGAATCAGGAAATCCAAATGGAAAACCGGTTATTATTGTTCATGGTGGACCAGGCGGAGGCTCGAGTCCGGTTACCCGTCAATTATTTAATCCGGAGGTTTACCGTATCATTCAATTTGACCAACGTGGTTGTGGAAAAAGTGTACCTTTTCTTTCATTAGAGGAGAATACAACTCAACATTTAGTTTCTGATATGGAGAAAATCCGTGAAAAGCTAGGAGTTGAAAAATGGATTGTGTTCGGTGGTAGTTGGGGGACGACTTTATCCCTTCATTATGCGATTCAATATCCAGAAAGAGTTATAGGATTGATTTTAAGAGGGATTTTCTTAGGTAGACAAGAAGATACCGATTGGCTATACCAAAAAGGAGCTAGTGATTTCTTCCCAGATCAATTTGAGCCTTATTTGAATCATATTCCAGTTGAAGAACAAGATGATTTAGTAACAGCTTATTATAAAAGGTTGACCAGTGAAGATTCATCTATTCGATTAGAAGCTGCTCGTCAATGGGCTAGATGGGAAGACGGCATTGTGACCTTATTACCTAGGGAAACTATTCGTGAGGAATCAGATGAGGACATGCTTGCGATTTCCATTATGGAATGTCATTATTTCTACCATCATTGCTTTGTAGAAGATGATAATTATATTCTTAATCATGCAGATACATTAAAAGATATTCCAATTAAAATTGTTCATGGTAGATATGATGTCGATTGTCGTCCGAGTGGGGCATATGACTTACATCAAAAATTACCACATACCGAATTAGTCTTTTCTACTGCGGCAGGACATGCGCAAATGGAACCATCAACGGTGAAGGAACTGTTGAGATTTGCCAGAGAATTTGAATAAGTTATTGGTTCATTGAAACCCTAAAATCTACCGTGAATTTATCGTTTGCGGTAGATTTATTGAGTCTAAAATATACCAGGAGAGGAGAAGGGGATAAAAAGATTTGAACCTCAAAATAAATGTTGATAAATCAAGGTTTTGACGTGATTTTTTTATTGAAAAATTACTAGAAAAATAGTAAAATGAGGTGTTTGGATATATTATTTTTTGTGAAATTTTTATTTTAAAAATTGTATATATAATCCTGGCAATTATTATGAACGTGAAAGGAGAAAACTATGAAAAGAAAACATCATAAAAAATCATTCGATTGGTACGGAATGAAACAACGTTTTTCGATTCGAAAATATCATTTTGGTGCAGCGAGTGTATTAATTGGGACAACATTATTTTTAATGGGAAGTCCAAGTGTATTAGCTAGTGAATTGGGTACAAGCCAAGGGACTAATACAGAATTAATTAGTAAAACAGAAAAGAAAACAGAGACTCCTAAAGAGGTAGTTTCAAAAGAAAAGTTACAATCATTACTATCAGAGTTGAAATCATTGATTACAGAAGTGTCTGCTTCTAAATTAGGTTCAGTTGAAAATCAAGAAAGAATCTACCAAAAGGCAGACTCTATTTTGCATGAAAATGAAGCAACGCAAGAAAGTGTGAATGAACAAGTATCCCTAGTTCAAAATTCAATTGACTCATTAAAACGATTGAAAGAGGAACAAGCTCAACAAAAATCTAATGAAGAAACAGTTGGTAAAAAGGAAGTTGCAGAAAAAGAAAAAACAGAAACTGTAACGACTGAGGAAAATAAAACTGTATCAAAAACAGAAGGAATCTCTAATAACTCAACCAATAAAGATACTTCAAAAATTGAGAAAGTAGAAACAACTATTGATAGTTCAGATTCTAATAAGAAAAAACTTGAAACTCTTGCACAGACTATAGAAGGATATCTAAAACCTGCTAATGAAATTACAAGACCTGAAACAAAAGAGTTGTTAAAAGGTGTGGAAGAAACAGTTCTTGCTGTTA
>NZ_CAUPZT010000003.1:0-70372 GCF_963515615.1 uncultured Granulicatella sp.
ATCCATTCCGACACCAATAATCGCCATCTCAATACTCCCTTTAAAAACATAATGTATCTCTTATTGTATCAAATGAAATCACATTTGTCAGAATTTTTTACTAATCTTTAGTAAATTTCTCCACTAAAAAAGACGACCGAAGTCGCCTTTTCATTCATTATTTTTGACGGATTGTAAATCCTTTGTCAGATTTCTTTTTATGATTTCTACGACGAGAATCTTTACTCTTATATCCACGAGTATATTCATCATCTAAGCCATGACCACGGCGGTCTTCTTTACGTTTGAAGCTTCCTTTACCATTTCGTCCACGGTTATCTTTACGATCACTACGATTGTAATTTCCACGGCTATTGCCACGTTTGCGGCTTGGTAATGGACGTTCTGGAGTGATTTTAACAGGAATTTCTGTTGGGTCTTTAATCATTCCACTCACTAATAATGCTGCTAATTCATCTGCTTCATATTCATCCAACAAATAAGAAATAGCTTCTTTGAAACGACGTGTGTCTACTGACTTCATCTTTTCATCAATTTGCTCAATGGCAGATTTCATTTGTCCTTCTATTGCTTCCATTTGAGTTGGTGGACGTAATGCAGTCATTCTCTTACGAGTTAAATCTTCAATGACTCTTAAATAATCCATTTCATTTGGTGTTACAAAAGTAACAGACATTCCTTCTTGTCCCGCACGTCCTGTACGTCCAATACGATGAACATAACTTTCTGGATCTTGTGGAATATCGTAGTTATAAACATGAGTTACACCTGAAATATCTAATCCACGTGCAGCTACGTCTGTTGCCACTAAAATATCTAAATGATTATTTTTAAAATCACGTAAAACGCTCATACGTTTTTGTTGACTTAAATCTCCATGAATTCCTTCTGCACGAAAACCACGCATTTCAAGTCCACGTGCTAATTCATCCACACGACGTTTTGTACGACCAAACACAATCGTTAATTCTGGTGTTTGAACATCTAATAAACGAGTCATAATATCAAATTTTTCAAAATCTTTACATTTTACAAAATATTGATCAATTAATGTCGCTGTCATTTCACTTGATTTAATACGAACATGTTCAGGTTCTTTCATAAACTGAACTCCAATTCGTTTAATATCATCTGGCATTGTGGCAGAGAATAATAAAGTTTGGCGGTTTTCTGGAACTAATTTAATAATCGATTCGATATCTTCTAAAAATCCCATATTTAACATTTCATCCGCTTCATCTAATACTAATGTTTCAATATTGTCTAAGCGAAGTGTTTTTCTAGAAATGTGGTCTAATAAACGTCCAGGTGTTCCAACTACGATATGTGGTTGATCTTTCAATTGGCGAATTTGACGACCAATATCTGCACCACCATAAACAGCTTGTACATGAATTTTTTTATCTTTTCCTAAGCGATATAATTCTTCTTGTGTTTGAATCGCTAACTCACGTGTTGGAGCAATGACTAATCCTTGTACTTTACGATTACGAAGATTAATTTTTTGAAGCATTGGTAATCCAAAAGAAGCTGTTTTCCCTGTCCCTGTTTGAGCTTGACCAATCACGTCTTTGCCGGCTAAGGCTAATGGAATGGTTTGTGATTGAATCGGTGTCGCTTCCTCAAACCCCATTTTTTCAATAGATTCTAATAAGGCTGAATCTAAGCCTAATTCATTAAATTTCATATTTTCCTCCTTGTACTGCTGAAGAGAAGCACACGAGGTATATAGACCTTCACAATAAAAGTCTGGAACAGCAAAGAGCTCCAGACTTCTGAACATTACGAGATTATACAATATTACTTGTTAAATCTTCATGATATATATCATTACATTTGTGTAAACTTCTCAACTCTCCAAGTACTATAGCATGTTCAAAGCTAGATTGCAAAGAAAAGCCCTTTGATTTCACAAATGAAATGCTGAACAAATAGAATTTATGCTTCTTTTAACGCCTCTACAACTGCTAATAATCCAGTACCATTACTAGATTTCACTAATACTTGGTCATTTTGTTTTAAATCATCCTTCAATAATTGAATCAATGCAGCTTTATCACTTTCAACATAATGTAAGTGAGATGCTTCAAAACGAGATTTTAACGCTTCATATAAAGCACTCATTTCTTCCCCATATAAATATACTTCTTGAATTTTCTCTGGGAACATTACTTCAGAAATACTTGCGTGTAATGCTTTTGATTGTTCTCCTAATTCGCGAATATCTCCTAATACAACAATTTTACGTCCATTAGTTGCTACTGATGTAAAGGATTGAATGACAGATTTCATCGCAATTGGACTGGCATTATACGCATCATTTAAAATTTTAGAACCACGAATGCCATCCACCCATTGCGTACGATTTTTTGTTAATTCAAACTGTTGAATCGCTTCAATGGCTTGTTCTAATGATACACCACATTCTAATCCTACTTGAAGGGCAGCTAGCGCATTATTGACATTATAAGCTCCTAATACAGGTAGTTGAACAGAATGTTTGGCAGGTTTCACCAAGTCAAAAATAGTATGATCTTCAAATAATTGAATATTTTCAGCCTGAATTACACTGCTACTACCTTCTCCGAACGGTAACACCTTAAAGTGTTCTTCTGCCTGCATTTCTTCTAATTCTTGTTCTAATAAAGGTTCATTAGCTGGGAAAATAATACTACCTTTTTCATGTAATCCTTTTAAGATTTCTAATTTTGCTTTCGCAATTCCTTGACGGCTGCCTAAATTTTCCATATGAGATTCCCCAATTAAAGTAATCACTGCTACAGAAGGTTTTGCTAGTTTGCTTAAAAACTCAATTTCACCAAAATCACTCATGCCCATTTCTAATACTAATTGTTCTGTATCTTCTGGCATATCTAAAATGGTTTGAGGCAATCCAATATCATTATTAAAATTCCCTTGTGTTTTATAAACATGATAACGACTAGCAAGTACCGCAGCTGTCATATCTTTTGTTGTTGTTTTTCCAGAACTCCCTGTAATGCCGATAACATTTGGTTGAACTTTTTCTAAATACCACTTCGCTAATTCTTGGAAAGCTTCTAGTGGATCATCTACCCAAATCGCACAAATCCCTTCTGGTGGAGTTTGATCTTGTCGTCCCCAAAATACAGCTTTTGCGCCTTTTTCTATCGCTTGTTGGATATAATCATGTCCATCTGTTTGTCCTTTCAAAGGAATAAATAGACTATTTTGAGTTAATTTTCTTGTATCAAATGAAACTGATTCAATACTATCAAAACGATAATCTGTTTGATAATCAATTGCTTTAACAGCTTTTACAATTTGTGCCACTGTTCCGATTGCCATGTTTTTACTTCCTCTCTCACAAAAAGCGCCTCGTTGAGGCGCCTTTTTTATGCATTTTGTCGATCTTTATAACGTTTTAAAGCTAATTGAATTAATTCATTCACTAAATCTTTGTAAGAAATCCCTGTTTTCTCCCATAGAAGTGGATACATACTAAATTGAGTAAATCCTGGTAAAGTATTTACTTCATTAATGTAAATATCATTTGTTTCTGTTAAGAAGAAATCACATCTTGTTAATCCACTACCATCAATGGCACGGAATGCTTTTGCAGAATATTCTCTTACTTTTGCAGAAACTTCATCAGAAATTTGCGCTGGAATTTCTAATGTAACGGTATTGTTAATATATTTTTCATTGTAGTCATAAAAACCACTAGTCTTAACAATTTCTCCTACAACTGAAGTGTTCGCTTCGTCATTTCCTAGAACCGCACATTCAATTTCTCTTGCTTCAATCCCTTGCTCTACGACAATTCTACGGTCATATTTCAAGGCTTCCATAATTGCGGTCGTTAGTTCTTCACGATTTTCCGCTTTTGAAATACCTACACTTGATCCCATATTAGCTGGTTTAACAAATACTGGGTAAATTAATGTTCCTTCAATTTTATTATAAATACTTTCAGGATTTTGTTTCCATTGTGTTTTATTAAATGGTACATATGGCAATTGTGGTAATCCTGCTTGTTGGAATAATTGTTTACTTGTAATTTTATCCATTCCACAAGCACTTGCTAATACGCCACATCCAACGTAAGGAACATCCATCATTTCAAACAATCCTTGAATTGTCCCATCTTCTCCATTAGGTCCATGTAATACTGGGAAAACAACACATTCCTCTTCTTTTAAATCATAAGGAGTTACTAAAACACCCGTTGAAACTTCCCCTTCACTTGTTGCAAAGTGAGCTTCTTGACTTGCTTCTAATCTTAAAGCTTCAGAAAAAGCTACAGGGCCTGTTAACGCTTCACCTTTCAGCCATTCTCCTTTTCGATTAATATAGACTGGTTGAACTTCATAATAATCAAAATAGATTTCTTTAATAATTGAAAAAGCCGTTAAAATTGAAATATCATGTTCAGCACTTTTGCCTCCATAAACGACTATAATTTTCATAAACAATCCTCCAACTAGAACTATCTTATCTAGATACTTCTTTCATAGTTCATACACTAGTATATCAAATGCACTATAAACTGACAAGGTACTCACATTTTGCCAAAACACCTTCAGAAAATATAAAAAGAGCCAAGATAACTTGACCCTTTAACAGATTTACGATTATTCCTTGGCTGGTCGATGTATCCAGCATCTCAGAGCTCAAAGAATAACAGTATTGTACGACTTATTTTTGTTCATTTCAACTATTTAGACAACACTCTCCTTAGAAATACCCCTCTTCCTTTAAAGAGCAATAGGTATGATCTCCCACAATAAAATGATCTAACAATTCAATTCCCATCATTTCTCCACATTCCGATAATCGTCTTGTAAAATCAATATCCGCTTGAGACGGGGTAACATTTCCACTTGGATGATTATGTCCGATAATAATTCTTGCTGCAGAAAAGCGAACCGCTTCTCTAAAAATTTCTCTTGGATGAACGACTGCTTGATTGAGCCCACCGCGAAAAATAATTTTTTTCTTAATCACTTCATTTTTTGAATTTAAAAATAATGCAATTAAATGTTCTTGGTACAAATCTTTTAATTCTTCCATAATACATTCTCCCGCTTTTTGCGAGCTTGTAATATGTCCTAATTTTGTTTGCTTCGCTGTTCCTAATCGAATTCCCAATTCCATTGCAGCTTTTAATTCAATGGCTTTAGTCCGTCCAATTCCATGAATCGCCATTAATTCTTCCACTGTTGCCATTTTTAATGTAAATAAATCTTCAAACGTGTTTAACACGACTTTCGCTAATTGCAATACATTTAATTCTCTGGATCCTGTCCGAAGCAAAATCGCTAATAATTCGTAAGTTTCTAAACTTTTAGCTCCTAATTTTTCTAACCGTTCTCTTGGCATTGACTCCAAAGGTAATTCTAATAATTGTTGATCCATTTCCATTTTATTGCCTCCTCTTGCATATAATACGTTCACTTATATATACGCAAAAAAAGGCAAAAAATATTTTATTTTACGAAAAATTTTCTTATAAAAGAAATAAAATAGAGAGAACCTGTAATCCAAAGTGTTTCTTGGTCTGACCTTTTGTTAATGTAATTCTCGATAAATTGTTGAGTATTCTCTACAAATTCAATCTCACTAGAAGGGTAGTCTGTTCTTTCAATTGCACCTGCATAATCAAATGTTGTTACTACTAACCGAGCTTCCGGTAACTCTTTTCGTAAATAATCGACCATTTCTTTATAGTGTTTTCTCTTTAAAGCAGAAAATAAAATCGTCTGTTGAGCTTCCAGTTCTCCATGTTGTTTTACCGTTTCAACAAATCGTTTTAATGCATGAATATTATGAGCTCCATCTAATATTACTGTAGGGCTTTGATGCACTACTTCCATTCTTCCTGGCCAAGTAACCGTTTGGAAACTTTCTTGAATGGCAGATAGTTCAATTGGAAGTTGGAATTTCTTTTCAAATCGTAAAAAGCATTCTAACGCTACTGCAGCATTTTCTAATTGATACTTCCCTTTTAAATTCAAATAAGAAATGTGAATTCGAGTATCTGCATTTGTAAAAATAAACCCATCTTCAAACGGTTCAATTTTAAACTCTCGTTCAAACGTATGTAAGTCACAGTTATAAGCTTTTCCGACTACTTCAGCTACTTGTAGTGCTTCTGTTGGTAAATTTCCTAATATGACTACTTGATTTTGTTTGAAAATTCCCGTTTTTTGAATCGCAATTTCTTCAAGCGTATTTCCTAACATTTCTTCATGATCCATCCCAATCGATGTAATCACGCTCATTGTTGAATGGATAATATTGGTTGTATCTAATAATCCACCAATCCCTACTTCTAATAAAGCAATTTCCACTTTTTTTCTAGAAAAATAGACTAACGCCATAGCCGTCATGATTTCAAAGAAACTTAATGGTTCATATTCATCTATCAATGTTGCTTCTGCTTGTTGAACGAGATTTCCAACAATTTCAAAGTCTTCTTCAGACATTACGTTACCATTGATTAAAAACCGATCCGTATAATCAATTAAATGAGGGGAAACAAATGCTCCTACCTTTTGCCCGTGATGAACAAATAAGGACGATAGCATCGCAATCGTAGAACCTTTTCCATTTGTTCCCGTTACATGAATAATCGGATAATCTTCCTGAGGATTTCCAAGAAGAGACATGACTGCTCTCATTCTTTCTAATCCGTATTTTCGTTTATATTTCATTCGATCAACTATCCACTCTCTAACTTTTTGCATGAACTTCCCTTCTTTCATTTTCATCATACAAATTCCCTCTTCAACTTGCAAGAAATTTAAAGACGTTTTCTGAGTCTACATACTTTACAAACCAAAAAATCCTGCTAGTGATTTCTCACCAACAGGATTTGTCTTATTTATTTCATGACATTATTATGCCAATGTTTTTAAGGTTGCAATACGTTCTAGAACTGCTTGACGTTGATCAGCGTATTCTTTTCCTTTTGCACGTTCTGCTTCTACGACAGCTTCTGGTGCTTTAGCAACGAATTTTTCATTTGATAATTTTTTTTCTACACGATTCACTTCATCTTGTAGTTTAGTTGCTTCTTTTTCTAAACGAGCAATTTCGTCATCAATATTAATTAATCCTGCTAATGGTAAGTAGATTTCAGCTCCACTAATGACACTTGTTACAGCGTGACTTGGCGCTTCAACTTCTAAACCATATTCAAATGATTCAGGATTACAGAAACGAGCAATATAGCTTTCATTTTCTGATAAAATAGCTTGAATATCCGCACTTGAAGTTTTTGCGATAATCGCAATTGGTTTCGATAATGGTGTATTCATTTCATTTCTGCTTGTACGAACGGAACGAATAAAGTCCATTAAGAATTCCATTTTTTCTGCTGCAGCTTCATCCATTTGACTTTCTTGTACAACTGGATATGAAGCCACTACTAATGAATCTCCAACATGAGGAACTGATTGCCAAATTTCTTCAGTTACGAATGGCATAATTGGATGTAATAAACGTAATGTTTGATCTAATACATATACTAAAATGCTACGAGTTGTTAATTTAGCAGCTTCATCATTTCCTGCTAATGTTTCTTTAGACATTTCAATATACCAATCACAGAAATCATCCCAAATGAAGCGATACAATAGACGACCAGCTTCACCAAATTCAAATTTCTCGAATAATTCTGTTACTTTAGCAATCACTTGGTTTAAGCGAGTTAAAATCCATTTGTCTGCTAATGTTTTTTCACCAGTAATATCTAATTGCACTACTGTTAAATCACCAATATTCATTAACGCATAACGGCTAGCATTCCAGATTTTATTGATAAAGTTCCATGCAGCATCCATTTTATCTGTAGAATAACGAACGTCTTGTCCAGGTGCTGAACCATTTGCTAAGAACCAACGTAACGCATCTGCTCCGTATTGTTCGATGACTTCCATTGGGTCCACACCATTACCAAGAGATTTACTCATTTTACGACCTTGGCTATCACGAATTAATCCGTGGATTAGTACATTTTTAAATGGACGTTTGCCTGTAAATTCTAATCCTTGGAACATCATACGGCTTACCCAGAATGTTAAAATATCATAACCTGTTACAAGTGTACTTGTTGGATAGTAACGTTTATAGTCACTAGCTTCAACATCAGGCCAACCCATTGTTGAAAATGGCCATAATGCAGATGAGAACCATGTATCTAATACATCCACATCTTGTATCCAGTTTTCAGCATCTGCTGGAGCTTCCATTCCAACATATACTTCACCAGTTTCATTATGATACCATGCTGGAATTTGATGTCCCCACCATAATTGACGAGAAATTACCCAGTCATGAATGTTTTCCATCCAACGTAAGTAAGCATCATTAAAACGTGGTGGGTAGAAATTAACTGTATTATCTTCTTCTGCACGTTGCGCTTGAATCGCTTGTTCTGCTAAAGGTCCCATTTTAACAAACCATTGTTTTGATAAACGAGGTTCTACCACTACATCTGTACGTTCAGAATGTCCCACACTATGAACATGTTTTTCGATTTTTACAAGAAGTCCTGCTTCTTCTAAATCTTTCACGATTGCTTTACGAGCTGCAAAACGATCCATTCCTTCGTATTTTCCAGCTAATTCATTCATTGTAGCATCATCATTCATCACATTTACACGTGGTAAATTGTGACGATTACCAACTTCAAAGTCATTTGGGTCATGGGCAGGTGTAATTTTTACAACCCCTGTTCCAAAATCTTGTTCAACATACTCATCAGCAATAATTGGAATTTCTTTTCCAACTAATGGCAAGATAACTGTTTTTCCAATCAATGCTTGATAACGTTCATCTTCAGGGTGAACTGCAACTGCAGTATCTCCAAGTAGCGTTTCAGGACGAGTTGTTGCAACTTCTAATACTCCACTTCCGTCTGCTAATGGATAATTCATATGGTAGAAAGCACCTTCTACATCTTTATGAATAACTTCGATATCTGATAATGAAGTTTTTGCTTTTGGATCCCAGTTAATAATGTATTCTCCACGGTAAATTAAGCCTTTTTCATATAACGTTACGAATACTTTTTTAACAGCATCTGATAGTCCTTGGTCTAATGTGAAACGTTCACGGCGATAGTCCACTGAAATTCCCATTTTTGCCCATTGTTCACGGATATGGCTTGCATATTCTTCTTTCCATTCCCATGTTTGTTCTAAGAATTTTTCACGTCCTAGGTCATAACGAGATAAGCCTTCTCCACGTAATTTTTCTTCTACTTTTGCTTGAGTCGCAATTCCTGCATGGTCCATCCCTGGTAACCATAATGTATCGTATCCTTGCATACGTTTTTGACGAATAATCATATCTTGTAATGTAACGTCCCACGCATGTCCTAAGTGTAATTTACCTGTTACATTTGGTGGTGGAATAACGATTGAATAAGGTTCTGCATTTGGATCTTCATTTGGATGGAAGACTCCTGATTCAACCCACCATTGATATTTTCCCGCTTCAACTTCTTGTGGTTGAAACTTTGGTGACATTTCTTTTGCCATTCTTTTTCCTCCTTAATAAAATGATTTTGATACAATAAAAAAATCCTATAAAGATTTACTTCATAGGACGATTATTTTCGTGGTACCACCTAATATTCGCATCATAACTGATGCCTTTAACGTTGTTAACGAAGTCTACTCCGAGCTAAGTTACTATGATTCCCCTAGCCAACTTACAAGCTACCTTCATACAAATTTGTTAAGAAGTTTCACCAACCCTTCTCTCTCTATCAACTAAAATTCGTATTACTCCTCTTGCGCAATGCTTTTATTCTATGGAATATAGTCTACCATTGTTTAACAATACTTGCAAATGATTTTCCTTATATCTATTCTACTTATTTTTTCAAGAAACGGCGCATTGAGAAAATAGAACCAAATGATCCAATTAAAATCCCAACTCCAGCCATCGCCCAAGATAAGCGATATAAGAAAGGATTTGGTGCTAATAAGCTAAAAGTTGATCCCGCAAAGAAATCACTTCCACCTTTATAAATCCATACATATAAAGCCCATAATAAAGCAATTGGTACAATTGAGCCAATTAACCCAATTAATCCACCTTCTAAGAAGAAAGGCCAACGAATATAAGCTTTTGTCGCTCCTACTAATTGCATAATTTCAATTTCTGTTCTACGAGCATGAATTGCTGCACGAATCGTATTAGAAATTAAAAATAATGCAATAATTAATAATACTAAAATTACACCGATTCCAACATTTCTAGCTGTTGAAATAACTTTAAATAATGTATCCGCACGTGCTCCACCATAGTTAACACGAGCTACATAATCCATTTTTTCAATCACATTTGCAACTTCTTTTGTTTGTTTTGGATTTTTAGTACTGACATCAAATGCGTCTCTCAATGGATTACTATCATTTTTAAATAATTCAAATTCTTGTGCAACACTCTTAGTGATGTCTTCTAATTCTTCGTCTTTTGAACGGAATTTCACCGTATCAACTGTATCCAGCGCTTCAATCGCAGCCTTCAATTCCGTTGTTTTTGTTTCGTCTGCTGCTAAATCAATATAGACACGAACGTTGACATCTTGTTCAACATCTGTGGCAATTTTATTCATATTAAATAATAATGAAACAAAAATCCCTACTAGTAACAATACCATTGATACCGCAGAAATCGCACCAAATGTAGACCAACCATTTCTAAATAAACTTTTAACGGCATCACGAATATGACGCCACATTGTTCTAATCTTCATATCCGTATTCCCCTTCCTCTTGGTCACGGACAATACGACCCATTTCAATAGCCAGTACACGATGTTTCTTTTCATTTACAATTTGGCTATTATGAGTTGCCATTACAATGGTTGTCCCTTGTTGATTAATTCTTTCTAAAATATCCATAATTTCCATAGAAGTTTCTGGATCTAAGTTTCCTGTTGGTTCATCTGCAATTAACACAGCAGGATTATTCACAATTGCTCTAGCAATCGCTACACGTTGTTGTTCTCCCCCTGATAATTGGTCCGGAAACATCATCATACGATGTTTTAAGTTTACTAAAGCTAATACTTCTTCAACTTTTCGTTGAATTTCTTTTGGTGCTTTTTCAATTACTTCCATCGCATATGCAACATTTTCATACACTGTTAAACGAGGTAATAATTTAAAATCTTGGAACACAACTCCTACGTAACGTCTTAAATAAGGGATTTCACGTTCTCTCATTTTTGTTAAATCATATTTCCCTACAGTAATTCTTCCTTTAGTAGCTTTTTCTTGACGATACATCATTTTTATAAATGTTGATTTCCCTGCACCTGATGGGCCAACAACATATACAAATTCTCCATCTTGAATTCTGACAGATAAATTATTTACGGCTAAAATACCTTTTCCATATTTTTTTGAAACATTCATCATTTCAATCATGCGCTCACCAGCTTTCTCTATTCATAGTCTATGTCTTATCCATTATACCATTTTTATGATGACATTCTATTGATGAAATATTACAAACAGATGTCAATTTTTAGATTTTCTTATTGATAAACATGATTACACAACTGTGATAGATACAAAAACATATATTGTAAAGTTTCTTCTTTGATACTGTGTGGATTGATAAATTCCATATTCGGTAACCACTGAGTTAATGTTTGACTTCTATAATGTTCCAATAATGATTTAAATGGATGGTGATACTGTGTTGTTAACATTCCCCTTTCAAAAGTAGATAAAGTAATCCCCAATTTTAAAAGTGGAATCCCTAAACCTTCTAATAGTAGTTGGAAAATTCTCAATGTTATTTCAAATTGATTAGAAGAGGTCTTTCCAAAATACTCCTCAATCATTTCTTTCCATTTTTCAAGTAGCTCACTTGAAGAAATTTCTCCATTAAACCATTTTTCTTCCAACTCATAACTAATCATATCAACCACAAATAGTTGAATGACATTAATATTCGTTAATGAAACAGGATTTCTTCTAAGTGCCAAAAAATTTTTCAGTAAAATATGAAAAACTTCTTCAGTAGTTCCAATTTCAATAAAGTATTTTGAAATCATTTGGGCAATATCTTGAGAGATGATTGGAAGCAATGTCGCATAATAACGAAACGCTTCTTTTTGATAGAAAGAATATTCTTCGTTTTTTTTATTTTTTGAATGTATATTGAAATAAACTTCTCCAAATAATTTTAAAAATTCAAATAACGAAATAGAAAATGAATGATACGGTGATAAATAGATTGAAAATTTGTGGTTCTCTTTTTTTATAAGTGCTCTTTGACTAAATTCGACAGAAATCCTATATGACTTTATAAGAGCATTCACTTGAAGTAAAAAGAAATGAAAGAATGAAATAGCTTGTTGCTGCGTAATATTCAACTCGCATACATCAGCATTTGTTGGATATTTTTTAGAAAGAAAATGAGAATGATAAAATTGAATCACTTTATCACGATGTTTTTTTATTTGACGACAACTAGAACAGACAAAGTCCTGACCATATATCTGTAATAAAATTTCTTGATAGGTTGGAGAGTGCAGATGGAATTTTTCAGAATAATAATCAAAATAAAACAATCGAAGATTGTCTAAATCTTCTTCAAATGATAATTCAAATAATTTTGGAGTCAGACATTCTAACCATTTTACTTTGAATTCATCTTTTGCCTCTTTTAAATTTTTCGCAAAATATTTTTTGGCATATTTCTCCTTTAAATAATAATCAGAAATTTTTTGTATACCCTTTTTCTCATATAGGGTCAGTTCATCTATATGATTCATAAAATAGTGGTAGATCATCTTTGAATTTTGAGATTTCAGATGCTGATCCATAAACTCAACTTGAAAAATATTATCACGTTGATCCAACTGATATTTATCAAAATATTCGTATTTTTGACTTAATTCTTCAATTAAATCAAGCGTATCGAATAATCCACGAAGTTCACTAACTGTATATTGCATTCCCAAAACCCCCTTTTATTTTCTATTTCTATTTTACCGCTTTCATCGTTATAAAACAAATATTTTTTGACTTTTTTCCGAAAAAATAAAAATGACTTTTTATAGTAGTATTAGCGATAGAAACCACGAGGTGTGGTTTCTATCACAGGAAGCTGACGTCCTTTACTACTATATCCAAAAAGTCAATTTTTATTCCGTCTCGCCGGATAGCGTCCATTTTAAATACGCATCCATAAATGGATCTAAATCTCCATCCATAACAGCACCAATATTCCCCGTTTCATGACCCGAACGTAAATCTTTTACTAAAGAATACGGATGGAATACATAATTTCGAATTTGAGAACCCCAAGCAATATCTTTTTGTTCGCCACGAATTTCAGCTAACTCAGCTGCTTTCTTCTCTTCTTCTAATTGATATAACTTCGTTTTTAACATTGCCATCGCTTGATCCTTATTTTTAAATTGCGAACGTTGCGCCTGACTTTGCGTTACAATTCCAGTTGGAATATGCGTAATACGAACAGCTGATGAAGTTTTATTAATATGTTGCCCCCCAGCACCACTCGCACGATATACATCAATTTTCAAATCATCTGGATTAATTTCGATATCAATATCCCCTTCTAATTGAGGCATAATATCAATAGAACAAAATGAAGTGTGACGTTTTCCAGCAGCATCAAATGGAGAAATTCTTACTAAACGATGTACGCCTTTTTCACTCTTCAAATAACCATAGGCATTTAATCCTTCAATAGATAACGTCACAGACTTAATACCAGCTTCTTCTCCATCTTGATAATCAACTGTTTCAATGCGGTATCCATGTTGTTCAGCCCATCTTGTATACATTCTTAACAGCATACTACCCCAGTCTTGTGATTCTGTTCCACCAGCTCCTGGATGAATTTCTAAAATTGCACTACATTTATCATGAGGTCCACTTAGTAACATACTTAATTCATATTTTTCTAATTCTTTTTCAACGCTATGAACACGTTCCACTAACTCCTCATGAATTTCTTCTTCGGGATCTTCTTTATACATTTCAAATAATAGTTCCACTTCTTCTACTTGTAGTTCTAATTGATGAAAAGTGTCATAGACTGCTTTTAATTCATTACTCTTTTGAATGACCATTTGTGCTTTTTCATTATCATCCCAAAATCCAGGTTCAGACATTTGTTGCTCATAAGAAGCAATATCTTCTTCTAAATGATCTAAGTCAAAGAGACCCCCTATAACTTGTCATCTGAGTACTCATTTTTTCTAATGCATTTCTGATTTCACTAATTTCCATACCATTCTCCTATCTCATTGTAAAAAGGTAGGCTGGACTTTTGCCCAGCCTACTTCTTATTATGCTTGTTCTGGTTCTTCAGTTGGACGATCATGCCCTTGAGCAATCACACTTCTAGCACCTTGCACTTGTTCACGTTGTAAGTTTTGACGAATTTGAGATTTCATCAAGATACGAGTCACATCATAATCAATAGCCGCAATCATTTGTTGGAAACGATTGAATCCTTCTGTTTGATACTCTGTTAATGGGTCGATTTGTGCATATCCACGTAACCCTACACCCTCACGTAATTGATCCATATCATCGATATGATCTGTCCATTTACGGTCAACTACTCGTAAAATAACAACTTTTTCAAACTCAAGCATTTGAGAATCCCCATTTAATTGCTCTTGTTTTTCTTTGTAAATTTCCATTGCTTTTTCATTTAATAGACCTTCAATTTCTGATGGAGTTTTTCCTTTTAAGTCTGATAATGAAATTTCATCTGGATGACAAATTGCATTAGCTGCGAAATCTACTAAGCTTTCTAAATCCCAAGTTTTCTTTTCACCTAATGTATGATTTTCTACCATACGGTGAATTGTTCTACGAATCATTGATTTTGTTACTTTTTCTAATGAATTTTCTTCATTAATAATTTGTAATCTTTGTGAATAAATGATTTCACGTTGTTCACGCATCACTTCGTCATATTGTAATACGTTTTTACGTGTATCATAGTTATTTCCTTCTACACGTTTTTGAGAAGATTCTACTTGACGAGATAACATTTTACTTTGAATGAAATTGTCGTCTCCATTTTCGTCAATATTTAATCTTTCCCAGATTGCTTGCATTCTTTCTCCGCCGAAACGTTTCATTAAGTCATCTTCTAATGATAGGTAGAATTGCGTTGCACCTGGATCTCCTTGACGTCCAGAACGTCCACGTAACTGGTTATCAATACGACGGCTTTCATGACGCTCTGTTCCGATAACGCATAAACCACCTAATTCTTTAACGCCTTTACCTAACTTAATGTCTGTTCCACGACCTGCCATGTTTGTGGCAATTGTAACAGCACCACGTTGTCCGGCCATCATAACGATTTCTGCTTCTTTAAAGTGATTTTTAGCATTTAATACTTCATGAGGAATTCCTTCTTGATGTAGCATTTGTGAAATTAACTCACTTGTTTCTACAGCTACTGTACCCACAAGAATGGGTTGTCCTTTTTCATGACGTTCTTTAATATCACGTACTACCGCTTTAAATTTGCTCTTCAATGATGGATAAATCACATCATGAGCATCAATACGTTGAACAGGACGGTTTGTTGGAATCGTAATAACGTTCATATTATAAATTTCACGGAATTCTTCTTCTTCCGTTTTAGCAGTCCCTGTCATACCTGATAATTTACGATACATACGGAAGAAGTTTTGGTAAGTAATTGTCGCCATTGTTTTAGATTCATTTTCAACTTCTACACCTTCTTTTGCTTCAATCGCTTGGTGTAATCCATCTGAATAACGACGACCTTCCATAATACGACCTGTAAATCCATCTACGATTTTTACTTGTCCTTCATCTACTACATAATCGATATCTCGAATCATAATGTAATTCGCACGTAAAGCTTGATCAATATGATGAACTAATGCTGAATTGTCCACATCATATAAGTTTGGTAAACGGAAAGTTTGTTCTGCTTTATTAATACCTTCGTCTGTTAATGAAATAGATTTCGAAGTTAAATCAATCGTATAGTCTTCATCTTCTTTCAATGCTTTAACGAAGAAATCTGCACGTTGATATAAAACGGTAGATTTTTCAGCTTGACCTGAAATAATCAATGGTGTACGAGCTTCGTCAATTAAAATTGAGTCTGTTTCGTCAACTACCGCATAGTTTAATGGACGTTGTACCATTTGTGATTTGTAAACGACCATGTTATCACGTAAGTAGTCAAATCCTAACTCACTATTTGTACTATAAGTAATATCTGCATAATAAGCAGCACGTTTTTCTTCTGGTGATTGTCCAGTTAAGTTTACACCTACACTTAATCCTAGGAAATTATATAATTCTCCCATTTCTTTCGCGTCACGTGTAGATAAGTATTCATTAACGGTTACTACGTGTACACCATCACCTGAAAGTGCATTTAAATATACAGGCATTGTCGCTGTTAATGTTTTACCTTCCCCTGTACGCATCTCCGCAATATTCCCATTATGTAGAGTGATACCTCCCATAATTTGAACTTTATAAGGGAATAAGCCTAAAACACGTTTAGCACCTTCACGTACTAAAGCGAATGCTTCTGGTAATAATTTATCTAATGATTCTCCTGAAGCATATCTTGCTTTGAATTCTTCTGTTTTTACTGGAAAGTCTGCATCACTTAATGCTTCCATTTTACTTTCCAAGCTAATTACTTTATCTGCTATTTTTTCAAGTTTACGAACTTCGCGTTTGTTATTTTCAACTAATTGCTTTAAAAAATTTGCCATTCTCTGACTCCTTTATATTTTTCTTTCTAAATCATCTATCTTGCAAATGAGTATACCAGTTGCATCTTATTCATTTTACCATCATTATTCAAAATAGAAAAGAAAAAAAGGCAGAGTTGGAAAATTTTTTCCAACTCTACCTTAAAGAAGGATTTTATGCATTTGTTTCAATTAAACCATATTTACCATCTTTACGACGATAAACAATATGTGTTTCATTTGTTTCTGCATCTTGGTAAATAAAGAAGTTATGACCTAACATATTCATTTGTAAAACCGCTTCTTCACTATCCATTGGTTTTAAATCAACACGTTTGGTACGTACAATCTCTAATACTGATTCATCTTCTTCCACTGTTTCAGATACAACAGGGGCAACAAGCACTTCAAATCCTTTTTCACGAGATTTACGATTAATTTTTGTTTTATGTTTACGAACTTGTCTTTCTAATTTATCAATCACTAAGTCAATACTACCATATAGGTCTCCAGAAGTTTCTTCTGCACGTAAGACTAAATAAGGAAGAGGAATTGTTACTTCAACTTTTGCAGTTTTTTCAGAATATACTTTCAAATTAACATGAACCGTTGCATTAGCAACATCTCCAAAGTATTTTTCTAATTTTGAAAGTTTCTTTTCAGCATAATTACGAATTGCTTCAGTAACTTCAATATTTTCTCCGCGAATATTATATTTGAACATAATAATCTCCCCTTTCATCTGGCTATGCCAGACTGAAGAAATCTCTTAAGGACCACTCTTAAGAATCCCTTCTTTTGATTTCTTTCTATGATTTTATTATAAACCTTTTTCTTATTTTTTACAACCGTTTTCAATTAACTTTAGGAATTCCTAAACATTTTATTAAAACTTTTTAATAAGTTGAATTTAATCTAATTTTATTTGTTAACTTTTTCTCAATATTCATTATTTTTCCGATTTTAACAAACAAAAAGCTTATCCGTTTCATTGACAGAAACCGTTTACAGTAGTACAGTTAATATATCTTATAACACAAAGGAGTGTTGTTTTATGGAAAAAGTTTTTGCAAGTCCATCTCGTTATGTTCAAGGAAAAGATGTTTTTAAAACAGGTCTTTCCCATGTTTTAGCGTTAGGGAATCGACTACTTCTTCTATGTGACCCAATTGTTTATGATTTAGTCGGAAAAGAATTAGAAGAAAATTTAGTTGCTGCTGGAGCAACTGTTTATCATGAAAGTTTCAATGGTGAAGCTTCGAACAAAGAGGTTAGTCGTGTAGCTGAAATCGCTAAAGAACATGAATTAACAGTTATTGTCGGTTTAGGTGGTGGTAAAACAATCGACACTGCTAAAGCAATCTCAGATGACTGTCAATGTCCTGTAGCTATTTTACCAACAGTTGCTTCTACAGATGCACCAACTTCTGCTTTATCTGTTATTTATTCTCCAGAGGGTGTATTTGAACGCTATCGTTTCTATACTAAAAATCCAGAATTAGTTTTAATTGATACAAATGTTATCGCTCACTCTCCTGTTCGTTTACTTGTTTCAGGAATTGCAGATGCTCTTGCTACTTGGGTTGAAGCTCGTGCAGTAATCGAAGCTCAAGGAAAAACAATGGTAGGAGATACTCCAACCATCGCTTCAGAAGCTATTGCTCGTGCTTGCGAAGCTACTTTATTTGAAAACGGACTTCAAGCATTAGCTGCAGCCAATGCAAAAGTAGTAACTCCTGCATTAGAAAAAGTTGTTGAAGCAAACACATTATTAAGTGGTATTGGATTTGAATCTGCTGGTTTAGCAGCTGCTCACGCCATCCACAATGGATTTACAGCTTTACATGGCGATATTCACACTCTTACTCACGGTGAAAAAGTAGCTTATGGTACATTAACACAACTTTTATTAGAAAACCGTCCTAAAGAAGAATTAGATAAATATATTACATTCTATAAAGAATTAGGCTTACCAACGACATTAAAAGAAGTAAAATTAGATACTGTACCTTATGAAGATTTACTAAAAATCGGTCGTTTAGCTACACAAGATGGCGAAACAATCCATCAAATGGTGGTTCAATATACTGCTGAAGATGTAGCCAATGCTCTAATCGCTCTTGATCAGTACGTGACAACTCGATTTTAATTTTTGAGGAATACACTCTTTCAAAAATCATTTCAATCAGCTCAAGCAGATATCTGCTTCTGCTGATTTTTTAGTTATTTCCTAAATAATTCATAGTCCCTATATAAATTTTCATCAAACATAGTATAATATAGGTGAAAAATGCGTCACACTATATCGTAATCAATAAAATTGAACGGAGGGTTATTATGTTAAAAAGAATCATTGCTTCTACTACTTTGTTGTTATATCTATTATTACCTTTTTTCAATATTCAAATGATGAACATATTTTATCCTAACTTTTAAGAGCTAATCATACTGCTCTTTTAGGAATATCCATTTTATTTATCCTGAATATCGTATTAACAATGTTAGTCATTACTCTATCAATCAAAACTAACCTACTGGAATCTCGTATGATAATTGTTGGAATCTATCTTTTTATTGGATTACTCCTTCTTATTTTGATTATTGGTATTCCAAAAATTTTACAAACTTATATTTTTACCCAATTGATTACATCCCTTTTTTCATTCGCTTTTGTTTTTGGGGTAGTTATTTCTTTAACTGTTTTATCAAAATTTTAAACAGTATCTATATTTAAATTTAAAAGGAATTAAGTAACTTTAAATGACTTAATTCCTTTTTGTTTTCTCCTGTTATCGAAATACCGTAAACAATTTAACATCCTCTATCCCTTTTTCCTGCAATAACTTTACAGCTAGTCGAATCGTTTTCCCAGTCGTATAAATATCATCAAACAGTAAAACTTTATCCGGCAAGTTTACCTCTTCTTTCAATACAAAGGGTTGTTGCAATTGCATTCTCTCTTCTCTCGTCTTTTCAGATTGTTTTTTCCCTTTTCCAATATGGTAAAGGAATTGCTGATACGGAATTTTCGATAGTTCTAGAAAGTACTCAACCGATTCAAACTCTCTTTTTTCTAAACTTTGTTTAGAAGTGGGTAGTGGACAAATCGTATATCCTTGTTTGAGATATGTTTTTAACGCCCTTTTCAAATCTTCTTGGATTAAAAAAGCTACAGCACAGTCTCCCGTGAATTTATATCGTTCCATAAATTCTTTTGCCTGTTCATCATACACATATAATGCTTGATTCTTAGGGAAATAAGACTCCATCTCTTTCCAACGAACGCAGTCATAACAGAGTGCCGCTTCCTCCATTAAACGACCACATCCCGGACAAGTAGGTTCCTTTTCCAATGAGTGGAATAATTTTTGACACTGACGACAAATCGGTCTTGAATTCCACATGAATAAAGAACTAATTCCTGAATCTGCTGTTACATCATTTCCACACCATACACAACGCATTTTAGTCACCTTCTATTAATCCTCTTTTTCTAGCTTCTTCATTCAATGATTCAATTTCTTTTTTAGCTTGTTTCATTGCTCGACTCATTCCTTCATAAAAATAGACAACTTCTCCCCCTGGATGATCTACACTTCTACCTACTCTTCCTGCAATTTGTACTAACACTTCCCTTGTAAAAATCTCTTCTTGAGCCTCTGTTACAGCTACATCAATTCCATAAAAAGTAACTCCTCTCTCAAGAATCGTTGTTGTAATTAGAAAATCTAACTTTCCATCTCTCATTTGTTGTATTCTTTCTTGTCGCTGATCCTCTTGAGAGGAAACACTGGAAAAACTTGCATTCGAAAAAGCTCGACTCATCATCTCTTCCACTGCACAAATTTGCCCAATCGTTGACACAAATATTAAAAACGGAGTTTTTTCATCTAGTCGCTTCTTCATCCAGAGATACAACTCTTGTGGAATTTTTTTCTTTTCTAAAGCGCTATTCCAATTTCGTAATTCCTTAAACAGAGGTACAACAAGAGGATGCCGATGGAATCTTGCTGGTAATAAAGAGTACGATAGTTGATGATGTTGAATTTTGTACAATTCCAACTTTGAAGGTGTTGCTGTCATAAAGACTAACCTTCCTACAGGCTTAACCGCACGATGGACAGCAAATTGTAACATGTCACTATTCGAGTAAGGAAAGGCATCTACTTCATCTACAATTAGTACATCAAATGCATAATAAAATCGTAGCATTTGATGAGTCGTGGCAATAGTAATGGGGGTTCTTTTATAACTTTCATCCGTTAATCCATGTAAAACAGTCACCTCTTCTAAAGGAAAGGCTTCTTTAATTCTGGGAGCTACTTCGTTACAAACATCAATTCTTGGAGCTGCTAATCCAACTCTTCCTCCCTTTTCTAATACTGTTCGAATTAATTCAAAAATCATTTCAGTCTTTCCTGCTCCAGTAACTGCCCATACTAAATGTTCCTTATCCGTTACCTCTACTAATTCTTTTGATAATTTTTCCTGTTCTTTAGACATCGTATGCTTGTAATATAACTGAACGGAATGCGGTGGAAATGCCGGAGTTTGCTCCTCAACAGCTACTAGTACACAACATTCTTTTACTTTCCCCATATTTAAACATCTCAAACAATAATGGCAATTTTTCTGGCAAATGATACAAGGTCCCACCGCAAACTCTTCAACATTTTGATTGCCACAACGATTACAAACAAATTTTCCACTTCCCTTATAAAATCCAGGCAATACTTCTCCCATTTGTTCTAATATAGAATCTCTTTGCGATTGAAACTTTACTTGAATTCTTCCCTGTTCTTCCATAGAACACCTCCTAATCTATATATACGAAAAAAGCAGCGAAAAAATTCGCTGCTTAAAAAATTTTATACTATTTTTTTAATGAAGCTTATTTAGCAGCGACACCTTTATCCGCTACTAATTCTACTTCTTCCCAACCAGTTCCGTTTTCAACTGTAATATTCATTTTCTTCACACGTTTATTAACAGCTGTTAATTCAAATGTATTGAAACGAGGAATTGCAAATGGGTTTTCTTGAACGTATTGTTGCCATTCTAAGAATAATTGTTTTTTAACTTTTTCATCGAATGTTTCGTCAGATGAAATACGTTGTAATAATGCTGTATGTTTTGGTTCTACAAAGTGACCAAAGTTGAAGGCAGCTTTTGGTCCATATAATCCATCTGGAGATGGGTTAAATCCAATTGTAAATCCTCCAGTCCACATATCAAAGTCATCAGCATATTTTTGTAATTTTTCTGCATAAGTTTGGAAGTCTAATGTACGACCATTTAATAATTGTACATTTAATCCAACTTCTTTCCACCATGTAATGTATTGTTGTAATACTGCTTCAGCAGTTTCACTACCTTTAGCTGCTAAGAAGTTAATCACTAATGGTTTTCCTTCTTTATCTTCTACAAATCCATCGCCATCAACATCTTTATAGCCAGCTTCTTTTAAGATTTCTTTAGCTTTTTCAGGGTTGTAGTCGAATCCTGGAACGACATCTTTACCTACATATAAGTCTTTGAAGAATGGAGATAATAATGTATTGGCACGAACAGATAAGCCGTGATAAGTATCTTTCGCTACTGAATCATTGTCGATTGCATATCCAATTGCTTTACGTAAAGCCACATCATTCATTTTCTTAGAAGGATCTACTACGTGTTCCCCTTTAGCTGCATCCCAATGTCCTACATTAAAACCAGTATAGCTAATTTGGTTTGTCATTAATCCTAATAATGAAATATTATCTAAATCTTTGAATGTTTCGTATTGATCAGAAGGCATACCACTTACAAAATCATAGTGACCTGCTTTTAATTCTGAAACAATTTGCTCACTACTTACAACATCTAATTTTAAGTCAATTTTTGGTTGACCTTTATAGTAATAAGGGTTTTTCTCAAAGCTTACAGATTCACCTGGTACGATGTTTTTGATAACGAATGGTCCACTACCAACTACTTTTGTACGAGAGTAATCTGATGTAATCATTTCTTGATAAGTCATATCTTTATAAATATGTTTTGGAATCATTAAAGTATTGACAGCTTCTCCACCATACTCTAACGCTGGATAAACTTCTTTTAAGTGAAGTTTAACAGTTTGATCATCAACTTTTTCTAAACCTGAAATAGATGATGCTTTGCCTTCGTGGAATTCTTCTACTCCTTCAACATTTAAAATATCTTCAGAGAAACGAACTCCTTCATAATCTGAACGGCTTAATACTTCATATGTGAAAATGTAGTCATCAATTGTTAAAGGTTGTCCATCTGACCATTTATAATCTCCCTTTTTCAAATGGATTGTAAAAATTTTATTTTCACGGTCTAACTTATACTCAGCCATCCCTTTGCTATTGTCAATTTTTTGATTTCCATCATATCCAAATAAATTAGTGAAAGCCAAATTAACAATATCTCCATCACCAGAGTCGATATATAAAATAGGGTTAAATAATCCTTTAAATGGTGAGTTTGATACTTGTGCATAATTTAGTGTCCCACCACTAATTGCATTACCATCATTTACCACCTCTGTTTTAAATCCGTCTTCAACAGGAGCCTGTACTGATGAAGAAGATTGTTGTTTGTTACCACATGCTGCTAATGCTAGCGCAGCAGTAACGCTAAGAAATCCTGTATATAATTTCTTGTTTTTCATATTATCCCTCCTAAGTTTTAAAAAAACTAATGAATGTCAAGATAGTAACAAAGTTTAGAAGTCATTTCAATGTTTATTGCAATTTCTAATAGATATTTCATCATTTTTTAATATTGAAAACATATCTATATATTATGATTATAACCTTTTATAGTTATAGATAATTTTTATAACGATAAAATTTACAAAAATTATGGTACACTTTATTGACTCTTCTACTCATTTTTTAATTTTAAACAACAAAAAAGACTTTTCGCTATAGCATAACAGGAAAATCACTTTTGCAAAACTGCTTGCATCCTTTACTATTATAGAAAAGTTACTTTTTTTCGTACTCTCATAAACACCTATCCAATAAGAAAAGACTTTTCGCTATAGCATGACAGGAAAATCGCTTTTGCGTGGTTGCTTGCGTCCTCTGCTATTTTAGAAAAGTCTTTTCGTAACCTTATTACGCTTGTTGACTAACAATATAGTTTACAGCATCTCCAATTGTAACAATTTGTTCAGCATCTTCATCAGAAATCTGAATACCGAATGCATCTTCTAATTCCATGACTAATTCAACAACATCTAATGAATCAGCACCTAAGTCTTCTTGGAATGTTGTATCTTTTGTAATTTTTAATACATCGACACTAAAACGTTCCGAGATTAACTGAATTACTTTGTCTAATACTTCTTGCTCTGACATTTGTTATCCTCCTTGTCTAAGCGATTTCTCCCTACACTCCTAAACGGTTATACTCTTATTTTACTTAAATTTGTCTTTATTGTCTATCATTTCTTTTGAAAGCACTTTATTTTATATAGTACTATGATAAACTGTTTTTCCAAATTTCAGCTTGTTCTTTTGTAGTTAGTACAAAATGTCCCGGAGTCATTTCAAACATTTCTTCTGGTTCATTTTGAACAGTTGGCTGATAAATCACTCTTTTACGATTTCTTTCATATTGAGGATCTGGTAAAGGAATTGCTGATAATAGACTCTTCGTATACGGATGGAATGGTTGATGATAAACAGCATCAGCAGTTCCTAATTCTACGATTTTCCCTTGATACATCACTGCAATTCGATCACTAATATATTTTACCATCGATAAATCATGCGCAATAAATAAATATGTTAATTGTTGCTCTTTTTGCAATTTTTTTAATAAATTAACGATTTGTGCTTGAATTGATACATCTAATGCTGAAATTGGCTCATCACAGACAATAAAACGAGGATTTACTGCTAAAGCTCTTGCAATCCCTATTCTTTGACGTTGACCACCAGAAAACTCATGTGGGTAACGATTGGCATGTTCTGGATTCAATCCTACCATTTTCAATAATTCGTTTACTTTTGCATCTCTTTCTGCACGAGTTTTAACGATACCGTGGATATCCATTCCTTCCGCAATAATATCTCTAACTTTCATTCTACCATTTAAAGAAGCATATGGATCTTGGAAAATCATTTGTGCCTGTTTTCTAAAATCTTTTAATTCTTTTGTTTTTGTTGGAATTTCTTTTCCATCAAATAAAATTTGTCCGTCTGTTGCATCATTCAATCGCAAAATCGAACGACCTGTCGTAGATTTTCCTGAACCGGATTCTCCAACAAGACCGAAAGTCTCGCCTTCAAAAATTTCAAAACTAATATCATCGACTGCTTTTACAACTTGTTTCGAAGAAGAACCAAAGTAACACTTTAAGCCTTTAACTTCGACTAATTTACGTTTACTCATTTGTCACTCTCCTACTTTCAAATTGTGTCCAGCGTTTTTGAATTTCTTCCGGTGGCTCTACTTTTGGAGCACGTTCATCTAATAACCATGTTGCTGCAGCATGTGTATTCGATACAGCAAACATTGGTGGCATTTCTTCAAAATCAATATCTAATGCATAGTCGCTTCTTAGAGCAAATGCATCTCCTTTTGGAGGATTTAATAAATCTGGCGGTGTTCCAGGAATCGTATATAAGGATTCTTCCTCTTCTAAAGAAGGCATTGAGCATAATAATCCCCATGTATATGGATGTCTTGGATTGTAAAAAATTTCATCGACTAGTCCATATTCCACAATCTTCCCAGCATACATTACAGCCACTCTATCTGCAATATTAGCTACAACACCTAAATCATGCGTAATAAAAATAATAGAAGTGCCCTGCTTTTGTTGAATTTCTTTTAATAATTCTAAAATTTGTGCTTGAATCGTTACATCCAATGCAGTCGTTGGTTCGTCTGCAATTAAAATATCTGGATGACATGCTAATGCAATTGCAATAACGATCCTTTGTCTTTGTCCACCAGAAAATTGATGCGGATAATCATTCACTCTTTTTCCCGCATTTGGAATTCCGACTTGTTCTAATAATTGAACAGCTTGTTGCAAGGCTTCTTTTTTCGATAATTTTAAATGCTTAATCATCGATTCCGCTACTTGCATGCCAACTTTCATCGTTGGGTCTAATGACGTCATTGGGTCTTGGAAAATCATCGCAATTTTCTTCCCACGAATTTGTTGCATTTCAGATTCTGATTTTTCTAAAATATTTTCTTGTTCGAAAATAATTTCTCCATTTTCAACTAAAGCATTGGCAGATAATAATTGCATAATAGATCTAGTCGTAACAGATTTACCTGAACCAGACTCACCAACAATCGCTAAAGTTTCTCCTTTTTTCAAGTCAAAATCTATCCCTCGAACCGCTTGAACTTTTCCATCAAATGTTTGAAAGGATACTTGTAAATTTTTTACACTTAAAATTGTTTCACTCATACATTTCTCCTATTCTTTCATTTTTGGATCAAAGGCATCTCTTAATCCATCTGCTAATAAATTAAAACTAATCATTAAAATACATAATACAATTGCCGGGAACCACATTAAGTGTGGTAAAAATCTAAATGTTTTATACCCATCATTAATAAGCGAACCTAATGAAGCATTTGGTACTGGAACCCCAATTCCTAAGAAACTTAAAAATGCTTCAAAGAAAATCGCTGAAGGAATTGAAAACATCGTTTGAATAATAATAATTCCAGCAATATTTGGTAATAGGTGTTTCAATGCAATTTTCCAAAAACTTTGTCCTAATGATTTAGACGCTAGGACATATTCTAAATTTTTTAATTTTAATGTTTGCGCGCGAACAACACGGGCCATTGTTAACCAACTCGTAACCCCAATAGCTAAAATAATCGTACCGACACCTGGTTGTAAAAATAACAACATTAACACTAAGATAACTAAGTTTGGAATAGCCGTCATAATTTCTAAAATACGTTGCATCACTGTGTCTACACGACCACCAAACCAGCCAGAAATCAAGCCATATAATACCCCTACTGTTAAATCAAACATTGCAGCAGCAAAGGCAATTAATAATGATAATCTTGTTCCATATAAAATTCGAGATAATAAATCTCTTCCTAAACCATCTGTCCCTAAATAGTAATAAGTTCCTTCAGGAACTCCTGCTTGAGCATATGCATCTACTCCCGCTCTCATCCCTTTAAAAATACCAGGAATTTTAGCTGGTAAATTCGCAAATTGAACATTTTGTTCCAATGGATCATGCGGACTAATAAAAGGGGCTAATAAAGCAAGAATGATAAAGAGAACTACAATTCCTAACGATACAACTGCCCCTTTGTTTTTTTTCAATCGTCTCCATGCATCTTGTAAAAAACTTTGAGGAGGCAGTGAAATATTTTCCACTTGTTCAAAAGACGATGCTACACGTTTAAATGCTACTTTTTCTGTCATTATGAAGCTTCTCCTCCTTGTGTTAAACGAATTCTAGGATCAATAAATCCATATAGTAAATCCACAATTAAAATGGTCACAACTAGTAAAAATGAATACATCATTGTCACACCCATAATTGTTGGATAATCATTTGTTAAAATGGATTTAACAAATTGCTCCCCAATACCAGGAATGGCAAAAATATTTTCAATGACCATTGAGCCTGTCATTAAACCAACTAACATTGGACCAGCAATGGTCACTAAAGGAATCAACGCATTACGTACCCCATGTTTCATGACAACTTCCATACGGCTCAAACCTTTTGCACGTGCTAATTCCATATAATCAGACTGTAACACTTCAACCATTTCCGTACGAATAAAACGAGCAGAATCCGCTACTGGAGAGATGGATAATGCTAAAGTCGGTAAAATCGAAGAAATAAACCCTTGATTCCATAATGCAATTGGTAATATCGGAAAAATAACGCCGAATACTAATTGTAAAACAACTGCAAATACAAAACTTGGCACTGAACGTCCAATAATCGCAAAGAAAGTAGCTCCAGTATCCACAATCGTATTTTGTTTCATCGCTGCCACTAATCCAAGCAATGTACCCATTCCCATACCGAAAATTAATGCTTGTAGCCCAATTTGGAACGATGGGCCTACACGACTAGATAATAAATTTAAGACCGTTGAATTATATTGGAAAGACATTCCTAAATCTAATCGAACTAAACCACCTAAATAAATGAAATATTGCATCCAAACTGGTTTATCCAACCCATATTTTGCATTCATAATTTGTAATTGAGCATCTGTTAAATTCTCTTCATTCGCATAAGGCGAACCCGGTAATAATTTCATTAAGAAAAACGTGATTGTCGCAATTAAAAACAATGTAACAACCATGTAGAAAATCCGTTTTAAAATATATTTCGTATATTGATTCATGTACTTCCTCCTGAAAATACTCTTCACTTTTTAATAAAGAATGTTTTATCTATCATACTATTTTTAGCTTTTATAATTCAATCATTTTGTTTGAAAAAGTTTGAGAATGTAGTGTACATTTCATTAAAACTACAATAAATGGCTGATTATAAAAAGACCGACCTCCAACTGTTAGATTTTTAGTCTAACTTTTTGGGGTCGGTATAGTAGATTTTATAATTTTATAATCATAACCTTTAATTGATTAGGAGATGTATAACCTTCTACTTGTTTAAATCCAAAATCTTGATAAAAGTTTAAAAGATGTTCATTATTTTCACACTCAAGCCAAACATATTTAGATCCAACAATCATACATGCTTCTTGTAACTTCTTATAAGCTAATGTTAGTAAATCTTGTCCTTTAATAGTATGTTGATCATTGAAATTTCTTCCGATTTGTCCTAATAAATAACTATATATTTGTAAATCTCCATTAGAGGTTATATAACTATGATTTCTCAAAATCTTCTTTTGTGTTTTAGAAAGCTTTTCTACATACTTTTTTGGCATAGTTAAAGGTTTATTTGCTAGAGAAAAATAACCTAATAAATTTATCGTTTGATCAAACACCAAATACGTCGTAGAAGCTCCTACTTTCTCTAAATGAATTGCCTTATTATGTAAAAAGTATTCCACATCATTTGATTTTCCATCTTGTTGCGAAATACTTTTAAATCTATTAATTATTTCAGTCAGTTCATGCTCAAATAATTCTTCCATTAATTGTCGTAAAGTTAAAATTTGATATTTCACTTTTTAGACTCCTTTAACTGGCGAACAAAATTTGATACTTCTTCTTTTCCTCTTAAAGTCTCAGCAGAAACTTCGGTTAAATTAGGCTTTTGATTATTTTTCAGCGCTTTAACCAATGCATCTGTATGATTATGATTAAATATAATATTAGTTGTAAAACTTTCTGTTGCCATAACATAACCTCCTTCTCACTCTACAAGCATAGCATACAGTACCATCTTAAATTTTACAATCTAACAGGTTGACAAATACAACAAAATACCCATCAATTTATTAATCAAAAACCTTTACTTAATTGACAACTTTCCATCTTCCAACACATAAATCTTGTGATAATCTTCTGGATGTTTTGGCATACGATGGGAAATTTCTATAAAACTCATTTGTCTTTCTTTTAATAAGTCTCGAATAAAAGTAGTTGTTTCTTCATCAACTGCAGAAGAAAATTCATCTATTAATAATACTTCATAAGAACGAAGCAATAATCGAGCTAAACATAATCGGGCTTTTTCTCCTCCAGATAAATTGTCAACTAAATTTACAGTTTCATCCATTAAATTATATCGTTCAAGTAAATAAGACAAATGCACTTCTTTTAGAACATTCTCCATCTGTTCTACAGAATATTCTTCACCAAGAGTTAGATTAAACGCTAATGAATTCATAAAAATTGTAGATTCTTGCATAAAATAACCAATCTTAGCTTTTTGAAAAGCATTATTTGTCTCAGATGCCTCGACTCCTGCAAAGCTTATTTGCCCAGCTTGTGGATGGATATCTCCATAAATACAATCTAATAAAGTTGTTTTCCCACTTCCTGAAGGCCCCATTAATAAAATCCGTTCTCCTTTATTCATCATCAAGTGTAACTCATTTAAAATCGTATGTTCTTTTACTTTTAAATGAATATTCGTTAATTGAATAGGAAAAACTTCTGTGACAAGTACTTCTTCTTCCTTCATCGGTTCAAATTCTAAATATTTATTCATTCGCTGAACCATTGGAATCGTTGTATTCATTTTTTGATAAAAATCCATCGCATTTAATAATGGACTAATAATACGATCACTTGCTAAATAAATCGCCATGACAACGGATAATTTCAAATCACCCTGAATAGAAAAATAAACACCAATTGCTAAAGGAAGAAAAGAACTAATTCCGGATACTAAATTCGCTAAGATTTTTGAAAGAAAACGTAAATGATTCATCTGATAATAATCTTCTTCCGTTGCACGAATTTTACAACCTAAATTCGAAATGGCAATTGATTCTACTCGAAAATTTTTAATCACACGCTTATAATCAATGAACTCATGTTGTCTTGCAATATACTGTTGATTATTCTGCGACCACTCTTGCGCCTTCACTTTAATTTTCTTCGTAAACAAATGCGGAATTAACAAAGGTAAAATCGCAAAAGCTAAGAAAATAATCGTCATTTTCAAATCTAAAATAGTTATATAAATAAAAGTAACAAACGAAAAAGTCAGACAATATACAAAACTAATAAATGAAACAATTCCTTGTTGTTGAATGACATTCCACTCCGTTAATAGAATGGACTCTACTTCACTTTGTTCGAAGTCCCCTTCATAATAATTCGTAATCAGTTTTTCCTTCGTTTGAATCGATAATAATTTTAATAGTCGTTGTTGAAATTCATCCCAAATAAACACTCCAAAACGAACAAAACCATACCCTAATATCCCAACAATCGAAATAAGTACTAAATCCGTAACATTTTTAGAAGTTCCCACTTCGATTAAATTGGAAATAAAATAAGGAATTACAATTCCATCCAATGCCGTAATACCCATTCCAATAACAATGAGCAAAAGAATTTTCTTTGGAATCGATTGGAATAATTTTAATAAACTCAGCATATTTCATTGCTCCTTTTTTTAAGTATTATTGTTCACTATATCGCAAAGTAGTGTTTTAGTAAATAGTATTCTAAAAGAATATGACTTTTCATAGTAGCAGTAGTATTAGAAGTCGCTTCGACTTCTAATACTGGAAACTTTGAGACCCTAGGCTCAAAGTTTAGCAATGAGACTCGCTTTGCGAGGCTGCTTGCGTCCTTTCTGCTACTATAAATAAAGTCATTTACGCATTTATCTCCCTTATCATAATGCTTCCATCTTGTATTTCTAAACAATAATCAAATTGTTGCATAAATTCTTCATCATATTGGTGTGTACTATAAACGATTAATTTATTTTCTAACTGTTTCACTACTTCTTCTACTTTCAAGCGATTCTGAACATCCAAGCCAGCAGTCGGTTCATCAAATAATAAAATTTCTCTATCAAAGAATAATAACCTCGCCAAATCAATTCTTCTCTTTTCACCACCTGATGCAGTCGAAAGAATACTATTAAACTCCGTTGACTGATCCGCCCATTTTTCTAATCCAACTTGCTTACATAACGCTTGAAACTGAGAATCAGTAATTGAATTTTGTAAGCTAATATTCTCTTTTAATGATAATTGAAAGATTGAAGTTTCTTGCCCAATATAAGAAATTTGATGAGAAATTTTTTCTAATTCAGAACTATCCAATAATTTCCCATTTTCCAATTGAAATTTCAATGACTGATTTTCAACAGCGATTGAACCAATCAATGATTTTAAAAAGGTTGATTTTCCACTACCACTTTCACCAATCAAAAGATACTTCTTCCCTTTTTCTAATTGAAGATTCAACTGTTGAAATATTAGTTTTTCATCAAAATTTACCGAAAAATCTTCAAAAATAATTTTTTGAATATTAGATTCTTCTTTTACGACGTTAATTTTTCTTTGATCAATAATTTCAAACACTTTATCTTTTACACTTTTAGCAGCGACTACTTCCGTATAACTCGCTCCAAACCCTTGAATAGGATATGCTACATATTGTGTTAATTGTTTAATTGTAAAAAATACTGCTAAAGTAACCGAATAATTTAATACAAAATAGCCTCCTAATACCCAAGAGAATACATTTACAAACATTCTCAATCCATAAGAAATTGCATAAACAAATTTATTAGTATGTGTTACGTATACCTTTGCTTCTACTAAATCACGACTTTTACTTCTTAAGCGTTTATTAAATAACGGAAAAACATCATATACTTTTAAAGTTGTAAAAGAATCGAATATTTCTGTTAATAACGATAAATATTTTTCATTAATTTGAGATAAATTTAATTTTGCATTTCCTAAAATTTTTCTTGAAAAATATGGCAACGCAAATGGTAACGAACTTAATCCAATCATTAAAATAGCAAACAAAGGACTAATGACTATGGCAGATACGAATCCTAAAATAAATACCCATACATCATTGTACATACTTAACAATTCTTTAATATAATCACTTTCAATAGTTTCTAAATCTTTTGTGTACATATTTAAGTAGTAATCTCTACCTAATTTTTCAAACTCCACAATGGATTGGCTTTCAATTTATTCGAGTAAATCTTCTCGAATGTGATACATTAATTCCTGCGTTAGTCTTTCATTTACAACATCTACTGCATAATCTAAATATGAATCAATCAATACATAAACAAAGGATAAAACTGCAATCCATATAAAATTTTCAAATTTTCCTTCTGTAATAGTTTCCACTAATAAATTAATAATATAAGCCATAAAAACAACAGATACTGCCCCAAGCATACTAACGAAAGAAAAGGCAATAAATGGTTTCATACTTTTACGAATATAACGATACATTAAAATTCCTCCATAAAAATCTAAAATACAAACATTACTCGATATAAAAACATGATGTTACCTCCTTCACATTAAATTTTAGAAGATTAAACCACTTCCAATTCAGATTATAGTTTAATTAAAAAATAAAAACAATATGATTAGAAAATTTCTCAATAGAACTTTTACATCAGACATATTTTGACAATGGGCAATGACTTTTCATGGTAGCAGTAGCAATGAAACCGAAGGTTTGCTGCCGCCCTTTGCTACTATAGATAAAGTTATTTACGCAAAAATGAAGTGACCCCAAAAAGTTAAACTTTTTGGGGCCACTTCAGAAAACATGCTGATATGAAATACTCCACTATTTGTTCTACACATTAAGTCTCAGTGTAATATTTCGTAATAAAAGAAAGTTATTCAGTTACAAAACATATTGTTTAGTTAATCTTTGAATCACATACTCTGACAGATGATGAGTTACCATTACTACAGTAAGCGTGTCATTATCGAATAACAATTTTTCTATTTCTAGTGCAGATTGATTATCTAGCGATGAAGTAATTTCATCTAATAACACGACTTTTTTATTTCTCAACAAACCTCTTGCTAATATTATTTTTTGTTTCTGTCCGCCAGAAATATTTTTTGCTTGATAATCAATAATTGTTTCTAACCCTAGTTCCAAAGAATCAATCCAGTCGCTAAGACCAACCTGTTTTAAAATATTTTCTAATCTACCTTCCTCTATCGATTCATTTAAAATAATATTTTCACGTATCGTTGCATTAAATAAATGTGGATTTTGATCAATGTAGATTATAGAATTATGTAAACTAGTAATGTCTAAGTCTTTATAAGAAATATTATCCCAGTAGATATTACCTTTAGTTGGTTCTAGACGACGATTCATAATATTTAACAGTGTTGATTTCCCTTTTCCTGATTCAGCAGTAATCACTACCTTATCTCCCTTTTTAATTTCCATGTTCATATTTTCTAAAACAACACGTTCAGTATTAGGATAACTAAAATGAATATTTTGCAATCGGATACTATTTGTTAGCTCATTGACGACTTTCCCATCATTTCTTTCACAATTACTTTTTAATTTCTTACTATATTTCTCAAACACAGGTTGAACGGTTTTCAGTTCCGCATAATTAGCATTAAACCCTGTTAGGCTCGAGAAAATTGTTGCAGCGAAAAACTGCACTCCACCTATAGCTCCTATAGGGACATACCCTTCTACATATAAATACCCTGTAAATACCAATAAGATAATTTGACTAAATAAACTTAATCCATTTGTGGCAGATATCATTTTCCCAGAATCAACAGCGTATTGTACCTTTACTTTTTTTAATCTGTACGATCCAAATAAGATTTTACCCTTAAAATAATCTCCTAAATTCATACTTGATAAATCATTAAATCCATGCAGTACATCTGTAAAAGTACTCGTCACCTCATCACTGACTTTGGTCATAATTTCCATACTACTTGTCATTTTGGTGCTAAATTTTTTTGGAACTAACACCATTGCTATAAATAATAACACTATTACGACAATAATTGAATAATGAAAATAAACTATAGCCGATACACTCAAAGCAATCCCCACAGCCTGATTAATCATCATCTCTAAGTTGTTAAAACCGTGTTGATTAATCGTCATGATGTCATTCGTCAACCAAGACAAATAAACACCCTGTTCATTTTCATTAAAAGAAAGGTAATCTGTTGTCACTAATTCTTGCGCAATATCCTCTCGTATTCTGCAATCCATACTTTGAACTGCATCTGTTAGTAATTTTCTCTCAAAAAATAGTTGAAACATCCATACCATGAAGATAACAAGCAATTGAACACTTAATAACTTTGCTGTTTCAATTTCCAACTTGGCTAAAGCCGTCACTAAATTAGCTATACTAACTCCCCACAATACTAAACAAGCTTGCCCTACAATAATTGTCAATAACACATAACTATTCTTTTTCCATTCTCTTTTTATATATTTCATTAAACTTTTCATATTAATCTCCTAACTATATCCTAATAGAATATCTCCTTTGAATTGTTTATTCATGTGTAATGCTAACATAACCAATAACATACCCCTCTAGAATTCGAAAATCTTGGTTTGGTTCGATAAATAGGCGCTCATAATATCGATTCAATAATCTTAAGATATTATGACTACACTCTAAACAACCCTCACGCCAGAGATAATATATAATCCCTGCTATGCCATGGCACAAACAAACTTAATGATTATTTATAGGTAGAAAATCCATAATTATCAACTTGGCAAGCGAATTGGTCATATAATGTTGCATTTCCTAATGATTCAACTTTATTATTTCCTAATATATTAATATTATTTAGTGCATCGTAAGTATCTATACTAGCAATAGCTAATAAACTTAAAATCTTTATATTTTTCGATAGTTCTTGTAATATGCTTTTTTTACTTTGTATATCATCTGCTTTTCTCATCAATTAAATATATGTAAGTATTTCATTATAGCCATAATTGGATATTCTAGTTACCACCTTTTGTCAATATAACAATTCATAAAACCCTCCACATTTCATAAACATAAAAAGCTGTAACATAGCTTCGGTAATCTATGTTACAGCTTAAATGTACTGTTAAAATAGTAACAAAATTAAAACATCACAATACTTGGTTCTGAAGAAGATGGTGTAGATGAAGAAGTCCCTCCACCTGTATGCGCATTCATAACTTTTAATTTTTCTTGTTCTTTCATTACTTGTTCATTGTACCCAATTTCTTTTTTAAACAATCCTGATGTTGTTTCTTTTATTACTTGATTACCATTCCATTTTATATTAAACATATGCCATCTCCCCTTTCATAATCAAATTAGTTAATTAACTAACTTGATTGTAATTCTAAATCAACTATCTGTCAACAGAATCATTTACGCTTCACGTACTCCACATCAAATCGTTATTACCTTCCATCAAACAAGTAATGACTTTTCATAGTAGCAGTAGTAATAGAAGTCGCTCCGACTTCTATTACAGGAAACTTTGAGACCCTAGGCTCAAAGTTTAGCAATGAGACTCGCTTTTGCGAGGCTGCTTGCGTCCTCTCTGCTACTATAAGATAAAGTCATTTACGACAAAAAAACATCTCATAAATGCTCTCCACATTTACAAGATGTTTCTACAATTAGTTATTATTGTTATTGTCTAAGAAATAAATCAAAGTTTGCAATTCATTTGTTAAGTCAACATTTTGAACACGAATATGATCCGGTGCAGTTAAACGAAGCGGTGTAAAGTTTAAAATACCACGAACATCAGCTTCGATTAATAAATTAGCAGTTTCTTGAGCAACCTCTTGAGGAACTGTTAAAATCGCCACTTGAATTTGTTGTACACGAATTTGTTCAACCAAATCGTCCATAGAATAAACAGGTACTCCACTCACGATTTTACCTACCATACCTTCGTCTACTTCAAATGCAGCACTAATTCTCACATGATTACTTTGATGGAAATTATAGTTTAATAAAGCTTGACCTAAATTACCCACTCCAACTAAAGCAACATTTGTTAAACGATCATGATTTAATTGTTGACTGAAGAAGTCTAATAAATACTCCACATCATAACCATAACCACGCTTTCCTAACGCTCCAAAATATGAGAAGTCACGACGAATTGTTGCACTATCAACTTTTACTGCTTCACTTAATTCTGTTGAAGAAATACGACGTTTCCCTGCATCATGTAAAAATCTTAAATAACGATGATAAATTGCCAAGCGCTTTGCTGTAGCTTTTGGAATTTCAACTTTTTTCATTTTTCAATCTCCTTTGTATCAATTTTCATAGACATTTTAGCATAAGTTTCATAATTTTCACAAACAATATGCTTGTTTTTACATAAATTATTACATTTGTAAAATTTATTATACATAATGTTCAGAATTTATACTTTTCGTGAACATTGTGATTTTTTCTCAATCTTACATTTTACAAAAAAACATTAAAAACTTTTGTACTTACCATATGTATGATAGAATAAATTTGAAACTGCATAGAAAGAGGATTATGACATGATTTTATTACAAGGACAAGGGCTAGCGAGACATTTTGGCCCAGATGTACTATTTGAAAATATTTCCCTTGAAGTCCAAGAACGTTCTCGTATTGCATTAGTGGGAAGAAACGGAACAGGAAAATCAACATTATTAAAAATTTTAGCAGGAATTGAAGAACCTAGTTTAGGAATGGTGAGTAAGAAAAAAGACCTTTCCATTGGTTACTTAGATCAATATGCTTCAGTCGATTCTGAAAATACCATTTGGGAAGAAATGATTGAATTATTTAACGGAGTCGAAGCTCTAAAAAAAGAAGCTCTTTTAATAGCTGATAAATTAGGAAATCCAGATATATTAGCCAATGAATCACTCTACCAACAAACATTAGCTCGCTATGACGATTTACAAGAACAATTAAATAAGATAAATGCCTATGGCTATGAAGGAGAAATCCGATCTGTCTTACATGGATTCCAATTTTATCCTGAAGATTATGATAAACCTATTCAACAATTATCCGGTGGACAAAGAACTCGTTTAGCCTTAGCTAAAATTTTATTAGAAAAACATGATCTCTTAATTTTAGACGAACCAACCAACCATTTAGATATTGAAACATTAACATGGTTAGAAGATTACTTAAAATCTTCACCTGTATCACTACTGATTGTCAGTCACGATCAATACTTTTTAGATAAAGTCTGTCAAGAAGTATATGAAATTCATCATCACACTTGTGAATATTATAAGGGCAATTATTCATACTATGTAACTGAACGTGAAAATCGTTTCTTACTACAACAGAAAGCTTATGAAAAACAACAAGAGAAAATTCAAAAATTAGAAGAATTTGTTGCGAAAAATATTGTTCGTGCCTCTACTACGAAACGAGCACAGTCTCGTAGAAAACAATTAGAAAAAATGGAACGAATCGAAAAACCACAGTCAGATTCACGATCTGCTCGTTTTTCATTTTCTGTTCAAAAAGAATCTGGGAATCAAGTTTTAAATGTGCAAGATGCTTTTATTGGATATGACGGGCGAACGCTAGCGGGGCCAATTAATTTAAACATCCGCAAACAAGAAGCAATTGCGATTGTGGGTCCAAATGGAATCGGAAAATCAACTTTATTAAAATCTCTAATACAAGAAATTCCATGGATTGCAGGAGAAAGTTCATTTGGAGCTAATGTTCAAGTAGGTTACTATGATCAAAATTTAACTGGTCTAAATTCTAAAACAACCGTTTTAGAAGAGCTTTGGAGCCGACATACGACGATGCCCGAAAAAGATATTCGTACGATTTTAGGAAGTTTCCTATTTTCAGGAAAAGATGTAGAAAAATCCACTGCTCAATTAAGTGGGGGAGAAAAAGCAAGACTTGCTTTAGCAAAACTTTCATTAGAACATGATAATTTCTTATTACTCGACGAACCAACCAACCACTTAGATATCGACAGTAAGGAAGTTCTTGAACAAGCACTCATTGAATATGATGGAACAATTTGCTTTGTTTCACACGACCGTTATTTCATTAATCAAGTGGCAACTTCTATTTTAGAAATCACTCCTGAAGGAAGTACTTTGTATTTAGGAGATTACGATTACTATATTGAAAAGAAACAAGAGCTTGAAGCCTTAAAACAAGAAGAATCCACTCCTGTCGTTCAAACAAAAGTAGCTTTAACCGATACTAAGAAAAATTACTTAAGTTCAAAAGAAGAACAAAAACAACTTCGTACTCTGACAAGACAAGTAGAACAACTAGAAGAAAAACTTCATCAAATCGAACAAGAAATTTCTTCCGTTCACGAAGAATTAACATTAGAAGAAGTTTATACGAATCCTACTCGTTCTAGTGAACTTCAACAAACTTTACAAACATTAAATGAATCATTAGAAGAAGTAATGATGGAATGGGAAGAAGCAAGCTTAGCTTTAGAAGAATTCCAATCTTAATGACTTCTCTCAAATAAAAATCAAAAGACTTTTCCTCGTAGCTTACGACATGTCTGCTACTGAAGAAAAGTCTTTTTGGTTAACATGAAATCTTAATATTCAAAACCCATTTCATTGGCGAATGATTCAAAATCAACAAATTCCATATCGCCCTCTTCATATTTATGAATAGTATTTAATTCTTCTTTGGTAGGAATGACACTATCTTGGAATAAAGAAATAAGCGAAACCAAAGCATTTGCTTGTTCATCATCTAACTCATCGACATTTAGATGGTTTAAAATCCTTTTTAGTTCTTCTTTCACCGTCATCACAGTCATTTCCTTTCTTTTAAATTTCTATTTATATTCATTGTATAAAATTATTCTATTAAAATAAACTCTTACTCATTCATCCATTGACTTTGATAAAGATGTTGGTAAAACCCTTGCCTTGCAATCAATTCTTCATGTGTTCCTTGTTCAATGACTTGTCCATCTTTCAACACTAATATTTTATCTGCATTTTGAATCGTTGAAAGTCTATGAGCCACAATGAAACTTGTTTTCCCTTTCATTAATGTTTGGAAAGCTTGTTGAATTTTCAACTCTGTTCTTGTATCAATGGAAGAAGTCGCTTCATCAAGAATGAGCATCGATGGCTGGCTTAGCATTACTCTAGCAATGGACAAGAGTTGTCGCTGTCCTTGTGAGAAGTCTTCTCCTTGTCGTTGAAGAGGTGTTTCTAATCCTTGTGGTAGCTTTTCAATCATTTTATCTAATTGACATTGCATTAATACTTGTTGAATTTCTTCATCAGTTGCATTAGGATTTCCTAATAATAAATTTTCTCGAATGGTCCCCGATTGCAACCATGTTTCTTGTAACACCATTCCAAATAATTGTCTCAATTGCTGTCTGCTCATGTCTTTTATGGATATGCCATCAATTGTAATATTTCCATTATCAACTTCATAAAATCGCATTAATAAGTTAAGCAATGTACTCTTACCACTTCCAGTTGGTCCAACAATCGCAATTTTTTCTCCAGGTTTTACTTCTAAAGAAAAATCCTCAATCAGCGATTGGTCTTTTTGGTAAGAAAATGACACCTGTTCAAATAAAACTTCTCCTTTAATCATTTCTGGTAAATCTATTTCTTTTCCTTCTTCAGATTCAACAGGCTCTTCCATCAATTCAAATACACGGCTTGCACACGAAATTGAATTTTGAAACTCAGTCATCACACCTGAAATTTCATTAAAAGGTTTTGTATACTGATTCGCATACGTTAAAAATGCTGCCAATTGTCCAATACTTAGCTGAGCTTTCAACACAAAAAATGCTCCCACTAATCCTACTACTGTGTACACTAAGCTGTTCACAAAACGAGTTGCTGGATTCGTAATCGAAGAATAAAAAATGGCTTTTAAAGAACGGTTCGCCAAATTTTCATTCATCTTATCAAAAGTTTCTAATACATTTTTTTCTTGACTATACGCTTGAACTACTTTTATTCCAGTAATCGTTTCATGAGTAAAGGCTGTTTGTTCCGCTCTTAATGTTGATTGGTCATGAAATAAATCATATGTTTTTTTAGCAATAAAGGAGGCAACAACAAAGGAAATAGGTGTTAAAAGAAGCACAACGATTGTCATTGTTAGTTGAATACTAAACATCCAAAATAATGTACTGATAATCGTTAAGATTCCTGTAAATAATTGAGAAAATCCTAATAACAATCCATCTGCCATTTGTTCTGTATCCGAAATAACAATACTTTGAAGAGAACCATGGGCTTTTAAATCTAAATAACTTAAGGGCATTTTAGATAAATGAATAAAAATATCATCCCTCAATGACTTCACCATACCATAAGCAATATGATTATGACACAAACTCATCACATATTGACTCACCATACTAATGAGTGCTAGCACAAAAATCCATAATAAGCCATTTGTTACAATGGAAAATTGTACTTCTCCCACTCCTATCATCGCATCAATTGTTTGACCGATGACTTTTGGAATCCATACACTAGATAACACACTCACCATTGCTAAAAAGAGAGAAAATAGTAAGAGAACACTATAGTTTTTTAAATAAGGAAATAATTTTTTATACACTTCCATTTTTTCATGCTTCATACTACTGTTCCTCCTTTTGAAATTGTGAGGCCGTTATTTCTTGATAAATCGCATTTGTTTCTAGTAACTCTTCATGAGTTCCAATTCCTACGATTTTTCCTTTTTCCATCACAATGATTTGATGAGCTTGCATCACTGAAGCCGCTCTTTGAGAGACAATAATAGTTGTTTGTTTAAACGGAGCTTTTGAAATGGCTTTTCTTAAGGCTGCATCCGTTGCATAATCTAAAGCAGAAAAACTATCATCTAATATTAAAATCTCTGGTCTTCTAACAATTGCTCTCGCAATCGTCAAGCGTTGTTTTTGTCCACCGGATAGATTTCTTCCTTCTTGTTCTAATACATACTCTAATTGGTTTGGTTTTTGTTCAACCATTTCTTTTGCTTGGGCTATTTCTAAGGCTTCATATAATTCTTGAGTTGTAGCATCAGATTTTCCCCATCTTAAATTTTCAGCAATCGTTCCTCTAAATAAAGCTACTTTTTGAGGAACAATTCCTATTTTCTGTCTTAATTCTTCTGTTGGAATCGTTTCTATGGGTTGACCATTTATACGAATCGTTCCATTGGTTGGTCGATAAAATTTAGGAATCAATGAAATTAGTGAAGTTTTCCCACTTCCTGTTCCACCAATAATACCTAAAGTTTCGCCTTTTTTTAGAGAAAACGTTAAATTTTCTAACACTTCATGACTATCTCCTTCATATTTAAGCGAAACATTTTCAAATGAAAGTACAATATCTGTCTCTTCTTTTGAAGAGAAGCTGTCCATTTTTTCTGCAAACTCATCAGGTTGTTCAATCGTCAATATTGCTTCAATTCGCTTACCACTTGCAATGGAACGTGTCACTTGAATGGTTAAATTTGCTAATTTAATAAGCTCTAATAAAATTTGCGACATATAATTGACTAAGGCAATCACTTGTCCCTTTGTTAGGATTCCTGTATCAATTTGTACTGCTCCTAATTGTAATAACACAATAATCGCAATATTAATGATAATCATTGTAATCGGATTGGTTAAACTCGATAGATGACTCACGAATTTTTGTTGATTCGCTAATGCATCTGTCTCAGCTTGAAAAGTATTTTGTTCAATTTCTACTCGATTAAACGCACGAAGAACTCTCACTCCTGTTAAATTTTCCATTGTTTTTTGAGTGATACGATCCATTCCTTCTTGTACTTTTGTAAATAGGGGAATCGTTTTTAATAAAATCGTATAAATAATGATGGATAAAACAGGAATTGTCACAACAAATACCCAAGCTGCTTGTACATTTACAATAAACGCCATTATCATTGCACCTAAAACTACAAAAGGTGAGCGAAGTAATAAGCGTAAAAATAAATTCCAACCTATTTGAACTTGTTGAATATCACTTGTCATTTTTGTAATAAGTGAATCCGTTCCAAGTTGGTCAATGGTTGAAAAATCTAATGTTGTAATTTTTTCTAATAAAGCATAACGTAATTTCTTAGCAAAACCAGTCGCTGATTTAGCAGCAAAATACTGTGCAGTAATCGAAACGATTAAACCTATCATCGCAAGAAGAATTAACAAACCGCACATTGTTAAAATATAGGACGGGCGATTTTGAGCAATTCCAACATCCATTAATTGCGCCATCACTAAGGGTACAAATAATTCAAAACTCGCTTCTAACAATTTAAATAAAGGTGCTAGCAAACTTTCTTTTTTATAATAGCTAGCATATTTCCATAATGTCTTCAAAAACTTACTCCTTAAATTGAAATTTCTCAATTAAATTGTAACAAAGTCTATAAAAAATGCAAATGAGGACATAAAAAAACTTTCGGAAAATAGCAAATGATACTATTTCCCGAAAGACCCTACTTCCAAACGTCTCCCCATTACAACACGTCCCAAGTAAAAAATGACTTTTCACAGTAGCACGAGTACTAGAAGCCAACTCGGCTTCTAGTACAGGGAAAATTGAGACCCAGGCTCAATTTTTAGCCAAGAGACCCGAAAGGGGCTTCTGGCGTCCTAGTGCTACCTCAGAAAAGTCATTTTCTACGTAGTTCTTTCTCTTCAATTAACTCCGCAATTTGTACTGCATTACTTGCTGCACCTTTACGAATATTATCCCCCACACACCAAATATGGAAACTATTTGGTTGAGAAATATCACGACGAATTCTTCCAACAAACACTTCATCATGACCAGTTGCCATTAAAGGTGTTGGATATTCATTATTAGCAGGATTATCCACTACTACAACACCAGGAGCTTTCGATAAAATTTCACGAATTTCTTCTGGAGTAGTATCTTTTTCAAAAGTAACATTTATCTCTACTGAATGTGAATTCATAACAGGCACACGCACACAAGTTGCAGTAATTGCCACTGATTCATCTAACCCTAAAATTTTACGAGTTTCTTGAATCATTTTCATTTCTTCTTTTGTATAACCATTTTCTAAGAAAACATCAATATGCGGTAATACATTATTATAAATTGGATGAGGATAATTTGTTGGCGCTAATCCTTTTTCTCCATTGACTAAATCATTAATCCCTGCTTGTCCTGAACCAGATACTGCTTGATAAGTTGTGTAAGCGACTCTCTTCAAGCCAAACGCTTCATTTAGTGGTTTTAATGGCACTACTGATTGGATTGTAGAACAGTTTGGATTCGCAATAATTTTTCTTTCTAATGTTGGTGCATTACACTCTGGAACTACTAAGTCAATCTCAGGATCCATTCTCCATGCACTTGAATTATCAATGACAATTACGCCATCTTTTTCTGCAATTGGAGCAAATTTTAATGAAGTTCCTCCACCAGCTGAGAAAATCGCATAATCAATATCACGTTTAAAAGAATTTTCTGTTAATTCTTCAACAACATAATCTTTTCCTCTAAATTGTAATACTTTCCCTGCTGAACGTGCAGAAGCTAATAAGTATAAATTTTCCACTGGAAGGTTACTTTCTGCTAATCTTTCAATCATTTTTGTACCTACAACACCTGTTGCACCTACAATTGCAATATTTACCATAATGAATCTCCTCTTTACTATAAGTCTATGTGATGAAAATTATATCGAATGTTTCTAAAAATGTAAAGAATTTGTCCTTCTAACAAACACATTTGTAACTGTTTTCGATACACTTTCGAATGAATGCTTCATCCTTACAAACATTCAATGCAATCGAAATCCAATGCTTTTTGTTCATATGATATGCTTCAAACACTCCCTCTTTTTGAAGGAGAGTCTCCTTTTCTTCTGGAGAAATCTTCACATTCAAAATCAGTACAGTTTCATCACTTGTAATTCCCAATTTACTAAATGGCATTTCCATCATTAATGCATACCATTTTCCGTTTTCTTTCACATTGTATACTGTAGCTGCTGATTTTTTAAAGGGCATTGCTGAATAAGGCGTAACATTCTCCAATATCCAATGATTCCATTTTTCTTTTAAAGCTACTAAAGATGTATCCACTGAATAACACCATTGAAATACCATCTCTTCCGCTTCTTGCCTTAATTGTTGTACAATTTTACTATTTGTAGTTGTCACATCAAATAAAGAATATCGTTCATGAAATTCATCTTTTACAATGATTTCTAAACCTTTTTCAACCGAAGTACTCACAATATAAAAATAAAACCCATCTATTTTGCTAGGAATTATTTTCCCTTCATATTCTTTTAAATCAGAAGTTAATGTCCATTTCATTTTTTATCCTTATTCCTATAATTTATATTGCGCTCGAAGTTCTAATATCATATCTCGAAGTTGTGCCGCTTTTTCAAAGTTCAAGTCTTTCGCTGCAGCACGCATTTCTAATTCCATCACTTCAATGGCTTCTCTTCTTTGTTGAGCCGTCATTTGTTTGAAATCAGTCTTAGGTGTTTCTTCTTTTTCAACTGCATGAGTAATTGCAATTAAATCACGAATATTTTTATGAATCGTTTTTGGAGTGATTCCATGTTCTTTATTATAAGCTTCTTGAATAGTTCTACGGCGATTGGTTTCATCAATAGCATATTTCATAGAATCTGTAATCTTATCAGCATACATAATCACTCGTCCATTCGCATTTCTTGCGGCACGTCCAATTGTTTGAACTAAGGAACGTTCACTTCTTAAAAATCCTTCCTTATCCGCATCTAAAATGGCAACAAGAGATACTTCCGGAACATCTAACCCTTCTCTTAATAGGTTAATGCCGACTAATACATCAAATTCGCCCAGACGTAAATTTCGAATAATTTCTGTTCTTTCTAATGTTTTAATATCACTATGAAGATATTTCACACGAATGCCGACTTCTTTTAAGTAATCCGTTAAATCTTCTGACATTTTCTTCGTTAATGTCGTAATAAATACACGTTCATTTTTTTCGATTCGGTCATGAATTTCACGAATTAAGTCATCAATTTGTCCATTAATTGGTCGAACTTCAATTAATGGATCTAACAAACCTGTTGGTCGAATAATTTGTTCTGTAACGGTTGGAGTATGAGCCATTTCATAAGGCCCTGGTGTTGCAGAAACATAAATCATTTGTGGAATTCTTTCTTCAAATTCTTCAAATCGTAATGGTCGATTATCCAAAGCACTCGGTAATCGGAATCCATATTGAATTAATTGTTCTTTACGAGCTCGGTCTCCATTAAACATACCTCTAATTTGTGACATGGTAATATGCGACTCATCCACAACATATAATGCATCTTCAGGGAAGAAGTCTAATAAGGTATACGGTGCTTCACCAGGTTTTCTTCCATCCATATGTCTTGAGTAATTTTCAATTCCGTTACAATAACCCATTTCTAGTAACATCTCAATATCATAGTTCGTGCGTTGTTCTAATCGTTGTGCTTCTAATAATTGGTTATTTTCTCTTAATTCATCTAAACGTTCTTTCAATTCTGCTTTGATCGTAGCAACTGCCCGACTAATTTCATCTTCATTCGATACAAAGTGGGCAGCTGGGAAAATAGGTACATGTTCTACGGTAGCTTTCACTTCTCCTGTTAAAACATCAATTTCTTTTAACGCTTCAATTTCATCGCCAAAAAATTCCACACGAATGGCAGAAGAATCGTGACCTGGAGGGAAAATATCTACAACATCTCCTCTCACTCGAAAACTACCTCTTCGGAAATCAATATCATTTCGCTCAAATTGCATTTCTACTAATCGAGTTAATAACTGATTCCGTTCTACTTCCATTCCTTCTCGTAAAGATAATACATGTTCACGGTAGTTTTCAGGGTTTACTAATCCATAAATACATGAAACAGATGCCACTACAATAACATCTCTTCTTTCAAGCAAAGCACTTGTAGCAGAATGGCGTAATTTGTCAATTTCATCATTGACACTAGATTCTTTTTCAATATACGTATCACTAGAAGGAACATAGGCTTCAGGTTGGTAATAATCATAATATGATACAAAATATTCTACGGCATTATTCGGGAAGAATTCTTTTAATTCTCCATACAACTGCCCCGCTAATGTTTTGTTGTGAGCTAATACTAAAGTAGGCTTATTCACTTCTTTAATAACATTAGCAATCGTAAAAGTTTTACCCGTTCCAGTTGCTCCTAATAAGGTTTGTTCATGTTTTCCTTCTAAAATTCCAGAGACTAATTCTTTAATCGCTTGTGGTTGATCTCCCTGCGGTTGATAGGGAGAATGTAATTCAAAATGATCCATTCTTCCACTCCTTTTTCTATATTCCTAATTAGTATAGCATGCTCGATATGGAAAACAAACCAGAGTAACTTCTCTATCTAGATTATGGTTCTATCGGAAGCTCCACTTGAAAATATTCCAACAGACGTTTCATCGTATCTTGTCCATCATAACAAGTATCGATTAAGTAATTCGGATTATCGAGAAATTCTTTTAATCCTCGATAGTAATAAAATTTCTTTTTATCTTCAATAATAAATGGAATCAATGAATGTTTCAGACATTCTTTAAAGGCAATCAATCGTCCTACTCGACCATTTCCATCTTGAAATGGATGAATTTTTTCAAATTGAAAATGAAATTCTACGATATCTTCAAAACTAATCTGTTTTTTCTCATGATATTTTTTTAGTAACTGTTGAATATCATTTACTACATTATTCGGAGATGAAGTTCCAATTCCCCCTACTACATTTGGACGTATTTTATACTCTCCAACATTGAACCAAGAAAGTGTTTCATCTTTTGTTCTACTTTTCAACAAATAGTGTAACCGTTTGATGATTTCTTCTGTTAATGCTTCTTCTGCCATCTCAATACAGTAATCTATTGCTCGAAAGTGATTCACTGTTTCAATAATGTCATCTACACTGACAGCCTCTTCACTAAACAGGGTATTCGTTTCAAATATATGCCTCGTTTGTTCTTCATTTAAACGACTTCCCTCAATATGATTCGAGTTATAAGTCATACGTATTTGTAACTCATGATAAATCCCTCCAGAAATCCCAAAATCCTTCTCTTCCCTTAACTGTCTAAGAATTGGATTGTTAGGAACAACAGTGTAAAGAGTTTCTTCCGCACAATCAAAATAGTCACAAAGTTTTCGAATGACTCTTGGAGAAAGTTTTTCCCCTTTTGAAATTTTTGCAATTGTTCTAGAAGAAATATGAAGAATTTTTGTCAACTCTGATTTATTTAATTGCTTTTGCTTTAATAATTGTAATAAGCCGTTATATTGATACATATTTCACCTCTAATTTCTTTACTTATTATTTCAAAAAATATTTAAAAAGTAAAGATTTTATAAGCGATAACTTCAATCTTTTTAACATTTATACAATAAATGTCACATGAAAATATTCTATTTCATCGCAAGACTTGCATTTTTATAAGGACTTTTGTATAATAATTCCTGTTGGAGACAACTGATCAGTGATTATATAAATGTAAGAAAGAGGGGTGAACCCATTGCCAAATATCGCATCACAAATCAAACGTGTTCGTACAAACAAAAAGTCAACACTAGCAAATAACTCACAAACTTCTGCTATGCGTACTGCTATCAAAAAATTTGAAGCTGCATTAGCTGAAGGTGCTGAAAATGCTGAAGAATTATTACGTGCTGCTCACAAAGCAATCGACGGAGCTGCTTCTAAAGGATTAATCCACAAAAACAAAGCTTCTCGTGATAAATCACGTCTTGCTTCAAAATTAAGCAAATAATAAAAAGCCTGAGAAATGATTCTCGGGCCTTTTTTGTACTTTTTTATTTTCATTTCAATCTGCTTGCTATGCACTCTTTTGACAAAACTTCAAAATAAATATTTCTAATTGCAATTCTTTTATTCCAAGTCCTGTTTTCAATGCATACTCCGTTTCTACTAATGAACGGTACGCTACTTCTAATAAAGCAATCGAAAATTTTCTAGATTGTCCTAGAGCGAGTTTTACACGGTATGGATGGATCCCTAATACCTTTTGCATTTCAGGTTCGTGATAGCCTTCTTTTTGTAAGTAGCTTACTTGTAATAACAAGCGAAATTGCCCTAATAAAATGGCATTCATTTTAATCGGATCTTCTTTTTGTAATAATAAATCTCGATAAATTTCAATCGCTACTTTACTATCTTTTCGAAGGACGGCTTCTCCTAGTTCAAAAATATTTTGTTCTAAACTTTTTGGAACTAATGTTGCCACTAAGTCACTATCAATCACTTTCGTATCCATGGCTGATAAGATTAACTTATCAATTTCTCTCATCGCATCAGTTAGAGAATAGTGTAATTTTTCTAAAAATAACTGTAATACAGAAGTTTCCATCGAAACGCCCTGTTCTTGTACTTTATGTTGAACCATCGCTCTTACATCTTTTTCTTCTAAAGAAGAAGCATCTAATAAGACCGCTACTTTTTTTAATTGCTTCACGATTTTTTTACGAGAGTCTAACTTTTCATATGGTGCAAAAAATACAACGACAGAAGAGTCTAATGGATTTTCTAAATAAAACTGTAATCTTTCAAGTTGATGATCGATTTTTGTTTTTTCTTTTTCACCTGTTAAAAAATATGGTTTGTCAATCATCACTAGACGTCTATCTCCAAAAAATGGGACAGATTCTGCATCTTCAACAGCTGTTTGAACAGAAATTTCTTCCATAATAAATCGAGCAACATTTAATTCTTGATCTTCAGGAGCCACTACGGATTCTAAAAACACTTGCCTTGCCCAATTTTGTAAATACTCTTCTTTTCCTTGAACTATATAAATGGGCGACAATTTCCCCGATTTAATTTCTTCTATTTTCTTTTGAAATTCCATTCATGACTCCCCTTTCTCTTAGTCTAGTGTATCGTGAAGTGTTCTTTTTGTCCATGGTTTCACTCGTCTTTATAACTTTTTATCGTATGGAATTTTCGTACGCCTTTTTCTTGCATCATATGAACTGCTCCATCTTCTTGTGAGATCCATATATGTGAAACTTGTTGTTCTAACTGTTCTAAAAAGTGTGAACTAATATGCGATTTAACTGTCTCCTTTCCTTTTTCTAACATTAAACTATTCGTTTGCATTTGTGTAAATCCATTTATTTTTGCTATTTCTTCTGCATTTTTCTTTGAAGCAATCACAAAGTCCGCTTTATTAGGTAAAGTTTTCACCTTATCTTCTACTATAAGTATTCGTTCTCCTTGGATTGTAAACATAGAACTTTGAACTTCTTTCTTACTGCCATTCGCTAGAATCAATTCCCATTTCACTCCAGAAAGTAACTGTCTCTCTCCTACTTCATGATACCGTGTCGAAACGCCCAACTCTGCAAATTCTCTTTTTTCGGATGGATTTTTAGAAACCACTACCTCACTTACTGAAAAATTTTGGATTAACTCTTTCAAATCATCACTATCTTCCACACTAGCATTCGTTAGTACAATAGAATCCAACTGAGAAATTCCTTCTACTAAAATATTATTTGTAATAGCTTTAGAAAAAGATTGTTTACGAAAGACATTCCCCTTAGAATCTGTGAACGAATTTTCTCCCCTCACTATTAAAGTAGCATGATTGAATCCTTTTGGAATATACAATACTGAAACTTGTGAACCCGTACTTAAAAAGATGATTTGCTCATGTAGATGATAAGGAATGCTAAGTGCAATGATAAAAGAACAAAACGCAAAAACGATACTTGAATAAGGACGAAACCAAGATTTTTCATAACAAACAAGAGCTACATAAATCATAATCCAATACAATATCCAGGCTACTGTTGACCATGTTCCAAATGTAAATCGTAAAAACAAAAATTGTTCACAAAAAGAAAAAATTTGATTCAATCCATTTAATAATGTATCTAAAAAGAAAACTATGCCATTAGAAATCCATACCCAATTTAATACTACTGCTAAAGCGTAAAGTAAAATCCCTGGAATAAGGATACTTTCAAACAGTAAAACTACTAAACCAGCTAACAAAATACTTAGCATATTCCACGTAAAAAAATAGTGACAAATTAATGGCAAGGCAATGATAGGAGTTAAAAAAGCAATACAAATTGTTTTCTTCCATTTTCCTTTAAGATTATGTTCGACAAAATAACTCGTCAATAATAAAATTGCCGTTAATCCGTAACTAAGTTGAAAAGCTACATTTTCAATAATACTTGTTCGATAAAACAGTGACAGCAAAAATATAATTCCCAAACAATCCTCTGTTGTCAGTTTCCAATGAAACTTCTTAGACATTTGTGCTAAAATATACATTAAAATCGCTCGTGTACCACTAATATTCCAATGAATAAAGTAACCATAAATGACTAATCCAACGATAATGACAGCAACACTTGTTTCTCGAGTCATTTTCCATTTCCATAATACTTTTTCAAGTAGATGAATAAATAATGTAATATGAAGTCCTGAAATAGCTAAAACATGCATGATTCCCAGTCTCTTATAATGCCCTATCACTGTTGCATCTGCATCTTTCGTTTTTCCGAACAGTAATAATAAAGCATAGGTACGAACAAAACTTTCTGGCTGTTTATCAATTTTCAAATAGAATTTTCTACGCCAATTTTGAAAGAGTGACATCCATGAAGGAGCATTTGCCATTTGTTTAAATCCTTTGACTTCAAACACACGCAAAATCCCAATGCTCCGATAATAACTTGGTGCATTAAAATCCCCTCTATTTTTAGGTTCATTCACAGGCTTACTCTTTCCTATTACGGATAAAGTGAGATTCGCCTCATCTTCTTCAAATAGAGCTCTCTCTTTTTCAGAATGCATGTTATATTGGAATAACACTTGATGTTTAGAAGAAGTCAACTCTAATTCAGCAATTCCCGTTACAAAGTCTCCATTGATTTTCAAATCATCCCTATTCAATCTTATAATTCCAACCAACTCCCCTTCAGGAACAATTGTAGGATGATAAACTTGATAAAAATGTAATCCAACAGAAATGAGTAAAATAAAGACCCAGAACATCTGTTGTTTAGATTGAAAATGAAGAATGAACGTCCATATTCCTATCAAAACATAAATCCCTTTTAGAAAAAGCAAAGATTCAGAAAAGATTAAACTTCCTACTATAATCTCTAAGACCGTTATCCAAATCCACTTTTTCATTGGAAAGTCACTTGGCTTTCAATCGCTTCTAAAGCTTTCTTTCCAATTCCTTTCACTTGTAATAAGTCTTCCTTTGTACGAAAGGCTCCATGTTCTTTTCGATATTGTAGAATGGCTTCTGCTTTTTTCTTTCCGATTCCTTTTATCGTTTGTAATTCTTCCAGAGTTGCCGTATTAATATTAACCGTTCCTTTTTTTGAATTGGATGAATTCGTATTAGTCGAACTTCCTTTTCCAGAATTTTCCTCTGTGACGCTACCTTCTTGTTTAGAATGTACATTAGGAACAACAATTTGCATTTGATCGGTAATTTTTTGTGCTAAATTAATTTTTGTTTTATCTGCATCTTCTGTAAATCCTCCTGCCTTTTTAATCACTTCTTGTATGCGACTCTCACAAGAAAACTCGTACACTCCCGGCCTTAGAACTTCCCCTTTAACATCCACATAACAATTTTGTGGCATCATCACCGTTGTTTCTTCTACTCTTGTTGTATTGACCGCATTTGTTACCATCACTTTTTCTTTTGTAGAAGAAGCCATCATCCCTCTTCCTACAAGAATAATAACGATAACTGCTAATACACCTCCAATTATTGACAGAACTTTTTTATATTCCATCAATAAACGTCTTACTTGCATAAAAAAATAAAACATCATTTTTCCCTCCTCTAACTATAGATACGAAAAAAATGACGTTTTGTATTTTATTTTTGTAAAATTTTTACTGCATCTTCAAAATTTTTTACTGGATACACTTGAATGTTGGATTTTATCTTCTCAGCGGTTCGTTTAGCTTCTTCATAATTCGATAAAATATTAGGATTTTTTTCTCTCATTTCATCCGTAATTTCATCATCAGGTGCTAGGAAAATAGTTGCTCCAGCTCGAACAGCTGCCACTAATTTCTTATCTACTCCACCAATTCGTCCAATTTCTCCTTTTTCATTCATAGTCCCTGTACCAGCAACGATTCTACCTTGTTTTAAATTATTATCTGTTAACTGGTTATAAATTTCTAATGTAAACATGAGACCTGCTGATGGCCCACTAACCCCATGTGGATCAAAATCGACTTTAGGTGATTCATGCAATTTCGAATGAGTCACTAATTGAATGCCTAGCATTGGTTTACCTGTATCCGGATTTTCTACTAAGACTCCAGTTTTTTCAATAGTCTCTTGATTACGATTAATTTCAATCGTAACCTGATCACCAATTTTTTTAGAACTAATCGCTTGAATCATTTCTTGTGCGGATGAAAATGATTCTCCGTCCACTTTTGTCACAATATCTCCTACTTGAATCTTCTCTTTAAAATCAGATTCAGGGACAACTGTCATAACATATACGCCTAAAAATTCTTCTTCAACAGATTTGCCTGCTGCCTTATACGCTACTGAAACGGCAGCATTTCTAGCTTGTTGCATATAATATTCCTGAATTTTATTGTATTCCTTACTAGGAGTTGTTCCATAAACTTTTTCTTTTGGAATCATCTCAACATGAGGAAGCAATGTTTGAAGGGCTAATAAAGGGGTTGCTTGTTGTGAAAATACCGTCATTACTCGAAACGATCCTTCCTTCTTCTCATTAACTCCTTCAATTGTAATAAAATCCTCTACTTTTTCAGCACTTCCTGGCATTTCTAACACATAAGGTAAAGGATAAAATGCGAGGATTCCTAAAATGAATAAACTAACGAGCGCAATCACAATCGTTCGTAAAGAAATTTTCTTCATTCTTACTCACTTCTTTCTTGAAGCTTCATTTGTTGAAACTCTTGTTCCGCATATATTTTTTTCAAAATTCCAGCGACACTCTCTGGAACTAAAGACTCAAATTCTCCGCCAAATTTAGCTAATTCTTTCACCATTGTTGAACTAACATATTCATAGGCTGGTTCACTCATAAGTAGGACAGTTTCAATCTTTTCATCTAATCGATGATTATGATATGCTAATGTCTTTTCTAATTCTAAATCTTGACTATTGCGAACGCCTCTTAAAAGAACGGTTGCTCCTAATTGTTTTGCAGCTTCGACTGTTAACCCACCGTCCTGTACAACAACTCGAACATTTTTCCAGTTTGATACAGCTTCCTGAACCGTTTGAACTCTCTCTTCTTTTGTTAAAGTATACTGCTTTTGATGATTATGAGAGATTAACACAATCACTTCATCAAATAATACTGTCGCACGTTGAATTAAATGAAGATGCCCCTTTGTAATGGGGTCAAAACTTCCTGCGTAAATTGCTTTTACCATACAAATCTCCTATTCAAATTCAAAGAAAATTAATGCTGTAATGCCATACTCTACTCGTTTCCATTGAGTAAATCGTCCAATTTTTTCTGGTAATTGAACTGCTTTATCTACTTCTGCTACAACTACAGCATCTTCTGCTACTAATGATAGCTTTTCCAATTGCTCGATATCATTGATAATTTCTTGCAGTCGATACGGCGGATCCATAAACACTAAAGAAACAGGTTCAAAGTCTTCTCTTGTCGCTAATGTTTTCAATCCATGCTTCACATTTTGTTTTAATAATGTAAATTGCTCCGGACTTTTTGTAATTTCAATATTTTGTTCAATGGTCTGAATCGCTTGTCGATTATTTTCAAATAAAAATGCATGTTCCATTCCTCTAGAAACAGCTTCAATCGCTACTCCTCCACTGCCTGCATACATATCCAACATCACACCACCATCAAAATATCCTCCTAAAATATTAAATAAGGATTCTTTAATTTTATCAGTTGTAGGTCTTGTGTTCTTTCCTGGAACAGCACGAAGATGTCTTCCACCAAATTCGCCAGAAATAATTCTCATCTGTGTTCCTCCTTTAATATGATTCTCTTTATTATATACGCTCAAAAAAAGAATAACAACTCACAAGAAGTAGAAGAAATCTCACAAAACAGAAGTAGGTAGAACTATGAATTTTAATTCGGTCGAATTCGACTGAATTAAATCTTCTAAAAAAGTCATGACCACCTGTCTAACAGATAGTCATGACTTTTACAAATAAACATTACGCTTCTGTAGCCAATGCTCGTTTTTCTAATTCAATTTCCTCACGCAATTCTGGTAAGATTTGTGTAAAATCCATTCGAACTTCATGGCGAGGAGAGACTTCAACTTTTCGAACAAAATGGAATTTGCTAACTTTATCCATTACACTTTCCACTTCATCTTCATTGACATACAAGTAAATATATTTTAGACGTTTGGAAATATAATGAATATTGCCGAAACGTTTTAATTGTTTAATTGGTTTTAATGTATAGAGCCATACAATAATTGCTCTTCTTTCTACTTGTTCCATGTTTACTCCTCTCTTTATTATTTTTTACGAATTGTTAATAGTAAATCACTAACATCAATCATGTCTTGTTCTTTAACAGCAATGGTCTCAACAACGCCATCAAATGGTGCTTGAATCGTTGTTTCCATCTTCATTGCTTCTGTTACAAGTAGCACTTGTCCTTTACGAACTGCTTCACCTTTTGTAACAAATACTTTTAGGACACTACCTGGCATTGTTGCCCCAATTTGACCAAAGTCATTCACATCTGCTTTTTGACGTTTGACAGTTGTCATTGTTGCACTCGCATCATGCACAATAATTTCTCGACTTTGTCCATTGAATCGATAGAACATAATTCGGTTGCCATCCTGGTCAGGTTCCCCAATTTGAACTAATGTAATCATGAAGACTTTACCTGGAGCATATTCCATTTGAATCGTCTCACCCATACGCATTCCATAGAAGAAGGTTTGCGTATCTAATTTACTTAAATCTCCATATAATTCTTTTCTCTCTTGGTATTCTTTATAAACTTTTGGATACATCAGATAACTTAGTACTTGTTGGTCTTTTGGTTTATGTCCTAGTAAATCTTCTAATTCTTTACGAACTTCTTCAAAATCTACTTCAGGTGCTAATAATCCTGGTCGAACCGTAATTGGTTGGATCTCTTTTAACACAACTTTTTGAAGTTTTTCATTAAAGCCTCCAACTGGTTGTCCTAAATCCCCTCTAAAGAATTGAATCACAGACTCTGGGAAGGATAATGTTAGTCCTTTTTCATAAATGTTTTCTTCATTGAGTTCATTTTGAATACAGAATAATGCCATATCTCCAACAACTTTAGAAGAAGGGGTTACTTTAATAATATCTCCAAATAATTGGTTCACACGGTGATACATATCTTTTACTTCTTCAAAACGTTCTCCTAAACCAACTGATTTAGCTTGTTGGTATAAATTCGTATATTGTCCACCTGGCATTTCATGATAATAAACTTCAGGACTTGGAGAAACTTGTACTTGATCAAATGCATGATAAGATTTGCGAATTGTTCCCCAATAACGGTTTAATTTTGCTACATTTTCCATCTCTAATTCAGGTTGACGAGTCGTACCTTCTAAACCATGATATAGAGTTTCCATGCTTGGGTTAGAAGTTCCACCTGCTAAAGCACTAAAGGCTACATCCACAACATCTACTCCAGCATCAATTGCTGTTGCCAATGTTAAAATACCATTTCCACTTGTATCATGAGTGTGTAAATGAATTGGAATATCCACTGATTCTTTTAAAGTTGTAATCAATTGTTTAGCTGCTTGAGGTTTTAATAATCCTGCCATATCTTTAATGGCAATCATATGCGCACCTGCTTTTTCTAAATCTTTTGCAAACTGTTTATAATATTCTAATGTATATTTTGTTTGCATTGGATTTAATACATCACCTGTATAACACATTGTCGCTTCTGCAATTTTCCCTGCTTCACGAACGGCTTGAATACTCACTTCCATTTGAGGCAACCAGTTTAAGCTATCAAAAATTCTGAACACATCAATACCTGCTGCAGCTGCTTCTAAAATAAACGCACGAATGATCGCATCTGGATAATTCGAATAGCCTACTGCGTTAGAACCACGTAATAACATTTGTAATAGTGTATTTGGCATTGCTTTACGAATTTTTTCTAATCGATTCCAAGGATTTTCTGTTAAGAAACGATACGCTGTATCAAAAGTTGCCCCACCCCAAACTTCTGCCGAGAATAACTGAGGTACCGCAGCTTCATATTGTTGTGCTGCTTGAATTAAATCAATCGAACGCATTCTTGTAGCCATCAAACTTTGATGCGCATCTCTAAAACTTGTATCGGTTAAAAGAACTTTTTCTTGTTCTAATACCCATTTAGAAACTGCATCCGCACCTTTTTCATCTAATAATTGCTTAGCTGTTTGTTGTGGTTTTGAAACAGGATTCAATGTTTCGATATAAGTCGGTCTCTCAAATGCCTTTGTTTCTTGCGGAATTCCTGGATATCCATTCACAGTAATTTCTGAAATATATTTTAAAATTTTATTTCCACGATTACTTTCCTTTGGAAACTTAAATAATTCAGGTGTTGTATCGATAAAAGTTGTTTTTGCAGTTCCTGTTAAGAAATCATCATGATGAATCACATTTTTTAAAAATGGAATATTTGTTTTAACACCACGAATTCTAAATTCTTTTAATGCACGTTGCATCGTTGTAACTGCTTGAGAAAAATCACGACCATACGTACATACTTTTACTAATAGCGAGTCAAAATATGGCGTAACCACATTTCCTTGGAATGCATTTCCTGCATCTAAACGAATACCCAATCCACCTGGTGAACGATACGTATTAATTTTACCAGTATCTGGCAAGAAGTTATTTTCAGGATTTTCGGTAGTAATACGGCATTGAATCGCAGCACCACTAAAAGTTAAGTTTTCTTGTGTAGGAATGCCAATTTCTTGATGCAAATCCAACCCTTGAGCAATTTTTAATTGTGCTTGAACAATATCAATTCCTGTAATTAATTCTGTTATCGTATGCTCTACTTGAACTCTCGGATTTACTTCAATAAAGTAAAATTGATTTCCATCTAATAAAAACTCAACTGTCCCTGCATTGACATAACCAATTTCTTTCATAAAGCTAGCGGCAGCATTACAAATTTTGGAACGCATCTCTTCTGAAAGAGAAACACATGGAGCTACTTCAATCACTTTTTGGTGACGTCTTTGAACAGAACAATCTCGTTCAAACAAATGAACAACATTTCCATGTTCATCCCCTAAAATTTGCACTTCAATATGTTGTGGATTCTCAATATATTTCTCTACATAACATTCTCCAGCACCAAAAGCTTTGATCGCTTCTCCTACAGCACGGTCATAGCTATCTTGAACCTCTTCTTTGCGATAAACGACACGCATCCCACGACCGCCGCCACCAAGGGCAGCTTTAATCATAATCGGATAGCCAAATTGTTCTCCAAACTCATAAATTTCTTGAACAGAAGATACTGTACCATCTGTTCCAGGAATCGATTGTAAGCCCGCCTTATGTGCAGCAGTTTTTGCTTTTAATTTATCGCCTAACATATCTAAATGTTCTAAATGAGGCCCAACAAAAATTAGTCCTGCTTCTTGACATTTTCTAGCAAAATCAATATTTTCAGATAAAAAACCATAACCAGGATGAACAGCATCTACCCCAGATTGTTTCGCAATACGAATAATATCATCCATATCTAGATAGGCTTCTGTTGGCTTCTTACCTTCTCCAACTAAATAGGCTTCATCAGCTTTAAAACGATGCAATGAATGATCATCTTCCTTGGCAAAAATACCAACCGTTTCAATCCCTAATTCCGAAGCGGCACGAAATACACGAATCGCAATTTCTCCACGATTAGCCACCAGTAATTTCTTCATGCTCATCCTCCTTTATCTCTTCGTTCTTTGTTAAAGCTTCTTTCTCATTACTATCAAGAGTAATCTCTTCTTTTTCATCCTGATTTTCATGTTCTTCAATTTCTGTTTCAAATAATCTAATTTGATACATTTTTTCTGCTTGATACTCTTTATCATATTTTAATGCAAATAAAACCATCCCAATGGCGATACTTGAAACAACAAAACTAGATCCCCCATAACTTAAAAATGGTAATGGAACCCCCGTAATAGGAGCTAATCCAAGTAAAGCTCCAATATTAATACTACTTTGAACTAAAAAGAAAATGCCCACTCCTAGACAAATATATTTCGAAAAAGCAGAACGACATTTTTGAGTTCTCCAAAAAATATAAAAAATTAAGAAAAATAGCACTGCTAACACTAGCCATACTACAAAAAATCCTAATTCTTCTCCTACAATTGCCATAATAAAATCAGTATGAGCTTCTGGTAAAAATCCAGTTTTTTGTATCGAACTCGATAATCCTGTCCCTGTTAATCCACCTCTAGCTAAAGCTAAAAAACCTTGAATCGATTGATACCCTGTACCACTTATATCGTCCCATGGATTATGAAATGATAAAAATCGTCCTAATTGATAAGCTTTAAAAGGTAAATATTGAAGAATAGATACTGGTAAAAAAGTAAATAAATACCCTAAAACAAATAAGATACCTGAAACACCTAGTGCTTTTCTTGAATATCCAGTCGTTAATGCTAATAACCACATCATTAGAAAAATAATCGCCATCGTACCAAAGTCCGGTTGCATCAAAACTAGAACGCAGACAAATAATGCCATTCCCAGTGGATATCTAAATAATACTTTCCAATCTTTGACCTCTTTAAACTTGTCGTAATAAAATGCACTCGCCCATATTAAAATAACTTTTCCAAATTCAGATGGTTGTAAATTGAATAGTCGTAAATTAATCCAACTTTTTGCTCCTTTAATTCCTGTTTGAGTTAAAACATAAAAGAGTAATAGAATTAATAAAACATATACCCCTTGCAAATATCGTTCCTTAAAAAAGAACCTTTTACCATTATTTGCTATGCTAATCGCTATAATAATTCCTGCTACTACAAATATAAATTGACGAATAATGAAATATTCTGAATTTCCAACAGAAGATAACGAAAAATAACTACTAGCACTATAAACCATAATAAGACCAAAAGCTGACAATATTATAAATATCATCAAAATGATTTGATCTACTTGAAATAAATTTTTGATTTTACTTTTTAATTTCAAATCACTATTTCCTCTTACTTTCTTTAAGATTGCCAGTTTTTCTCATATACATCACTATATACTTCATTTAATGCATATTCTAAATCTGCCATTAATTGATGCCCTTCATTTGCTTCAACTACCCCAATTGAAACTGCAAATTCTACTTGTTTAGATAAACCAAATAATTGAGTATCAACTACTTCTTCAAATGCTGGACATTTTGCAATACATAAATGATTTTTTTGCTGATGAATTAATTGATAAATTTTATTAGCATTTTCTTTTAATTGCTCTAATGCTTGATTTTGCTTTGTATTTGACATACACTTTCTCCTTTTGAATAAAATAACTCAAAATGATTATACCACAAAGAGTCAGCTTTTCTAAATAATGATTCAAAAAAACTCTATTTGTGACTAAATCGCACAAATAGAGTTGTATACATACTAATTTTATTTATTTATTTGGAGGAAGCATCGATAAGCCTACTCTTCCTTTTTTAGAATCTATTTCAATAACCCATACTGTTACAATATCCCCAACTGCAACAACATCACTTGGATGTTTCACAAATCCTTGTTTCATTCTAGAAATATGAACTAAGCCATCTTGTTTTACGCCAATATCAACAAATGCACCAAAGTCAACTACATTACGAATCGTACCTTGTAATTCCATTCCGACTTGAATATCTTCCATTGATAAAACATCACTTCTTAAAATTGGAGGATCAATTTCCTCACGAGGATCTCTTCCAGGTTTTGTTAATCCTGCAAAAATCATATCCAAAGTTTCAAATCCAATTCCTAACTCTTCAGATAATGAGTCTTTATCAAGAATAGACAGCGCTTGTCCTACTTTTTCTGTCCCTATTTCTAATTTTGTTGCTTGAATTTTTTCTAAAATCTTTTCAGCAATTTCATATGATTCTGGGTGAATATCTGTTCCATCTAGTGGATTTTTCCCATCCACAATTCTTAAAAATCCTACTGCTTGTTCAAAAGCCTTTGGTCCTAAGCGAGGCACTTTTTTCAATTGAGAACGATTCGTAAATTTGCCATTTTCATCACGATAAGCAACTACATTTGCGGCAGTTGTTTTTGTTAATCCTGCAATATGTTCTAGTAAAGCTGCACTCGCTGTATTGACATTCACTCCAACTTTATTCACGGCAGTTTCTACAACAATATCTAATCTCTCATCCAATTGTTTTTGACTAACATCATGTTGATATTGACCTACTCCTACTGCTTTTGGATCAATTTTCACTAATTCTGCTAATGGATCTTGCAAGCGACGAGCAATACTTACTGCAGAACGTTCTTCAACTTGATAATCTGGGAATTCTTTTCGTGCAATCTCACTAGCTGAATAAACAGATGCACCCGCTTCACTCACAATCGTATAATAAATTTTACGATTGATTCCCTTAATCTGTTCACTGACAAATGCTTCCGATTCACGGCTTGCAGTACCATTTCCGATTGCGATTAAAGTAACCTGATAATCTTCTAATAATTTTTTAAAACTTTCTCCTGCCTGAGCTCGTTTAAAATCACTCGCTCCTTGGTGCGGATATATAACTGCTTTGTCTAAAACTTTGCCTGTTTCATCAATAATCGCTAGTTTACAACCTGTTCTATATGCTGGGTCTAATCCTAAAATTACATGTCCTTTCATTGGAGCTTGTAATAATAAATTTTGTAAATTTTCTCCGAAAATCTCTATTGCCTGTGTTTGAGCTTTTTCTGTTAATTCCGAACGAATTTCACGTTCAATCGCAGGTGCAATGAAACGTTTATAACTATCCTCAATTGCTGCTTTTATATAAATCGCAGATGGAGAATCTGTTTTTGAAATTTCTTTCTTTATGATTTTTTCTAATGGAATCGTTGCATCAACTTCCAAGCTAACTTTTAACACACCTTCTTTTTCAGCACGATTCACCGCTAAAATTCTGTGTGGCACAATTGTTTTAACGAGTTCCTGATAGTCGTAATACATTTCGTATACGTGTTTTTCGTCTTTTTCCTCGTCTTTAAGACTTGTGACAAGCATAGCTTTTTTCAAAGTATTTTCTCGAACTAGTTTTCTATAAAATGCATTATCTGAAATTCTTTCTGCTATAATTTCTAAAGCACCTTTTAAAGCATCTTCAATCGTTAAAATGTCTTTTTCTGGATTTATAAATGTCGTTGCTTTACTTTCAATTTCTTCCATCGTACAAGCAGATAAAAATTCAGCAAGTGGTTCTAATCCTGCTTCTTTAGCAATAGTAGCTTTTGTATGTTTCTTTTGTTTAAATGGTCGATAAATATCTTCTAAAGCAGTTAATGTTTTAGCTTTCATTAAGTCAGATAAGATTTCATCTGTTAATTTTTCTTGTTCATCAATTAATCGAATGACTTCATCTTTTCTTTTTTCAAAATTAACTAAATAGCGATATCTTTCTTCAATTTCACGAATTTGAACTTCGTCCAAACTCCCAGTTTGATCTTTACGATAACGTGCTATAAATGGAACGGTATTCCCATCTTCTAATAAAGCTAGAACTGTATCAATTTGTTTTGAAGTATAGTGACTTAATTCTTGCTTCAATATCTCCAAAGCACGATACTCAATTGTTAATTCTTTTTGTTCCATCATACCCCTCCATTCGATTTTATCCTAACATAAAATTTATTCTATTGAAAGTATTTTCAATTTTCCTAAAAAAGATAAAATTCTCACAATAAAAAAATTTTTTTTTAAGATTTTTTCGTATCTATAAGTAAAGAGACAATAGTCGTATTCAAAATAAAATTAAGGGATAATAAAAATGAAAGAACAGATAAACATACAAAATCTAAAAGAGATGAAACTAAATGAAGCATGAAATAGATAACATTCATCAAGATATTTATAACAATATTAAACAATTAATGAATCAAGCAAGGAATAAGGTATCCAGAGAAGTCAATAATATTCTTGTTCAAACCTATTGGGAAATTGGACGAATTATCGTAGAAGATGAACAGGAAAACTTAAATAGAGCTGAGTATGGGAAAAAATTAATAGCAGATTTATCAAAGAGACTTACAAAAGAATATGGCAAAGGATTTTCAAGGTCTAATTTACAAAATATGAGGAATTTTTATTTGTTGTATCCAATTTGCCAGACACTGTCTGGCAAATTAAGTTGGTCACATTATTGTGAATTACTGTCTGTCAGTGATGAAAAGAAACGAAGTTTTTACGAAAAAGAAACCATTCAAGCAAATTGGTCGGTAAGAGAGTTGAAACGGCAAATTAAAACCTCGCTTTTTGAAAGGTTACTACTCTCATCGGGAGAAGAGAATAAAGAAAAAGTATTAGACTTAGCTCTAAAAGGAAATGAAATTAATAAGGCAAGTGATCTTGTAAAAGATCCTTATGTATTTGAATTTTTAGGATTACCTGAAGAAAAGCTTATGATGGAAAGTGATTTAGAAAAATCTTTAATGACTCACATTGAAAAATTCTTACTTGAACTAGGCAAAGGCTTTATGTATGTGGGAACACAACAAAGAATAACACTTGGAAACACTCATTATTATGTGGATATGGTATTTTACAATAAACTATTAAAAAGTTATGTTTTGATTGAATTAAAAACCGGAAAACTAATGCCAGAAGCTGTTGGACAACTCAATATGTATTTGAACTACTACAAAACAGAAGTAAATGATGAAACGGATCATGAACCAATTGGAATTATCCTTTGTACCGATAAGGATAGTATTCAAGCAGAATATGCTCTTGGAAATTTATCTAATCAAATATTTGCATCTAAATACACTTTGTATATTCCAGATAGAGAAGTACTTGAGGAACAAGTTGAGAGAGTGTTAAGGGATTATAACGGGAAATAAACTAGCGTTAAATAAAAATTGAAAGCTACTTATTCAAAAAATAAAGGACGATTACGGGAATACAAATAGTAAAATCCAAAAAATAAAGTGAACATCCCGACTTAATTTTTCTAAAAAAGTTACCATAAAAAAATTTTTTTTAAGATTTTTTTCGTATCTATAAGTGAAGAGACAATACTAAAAATAATTTACTAGTATTCTCCTTCAAAAATAAAATAGAGAGGATGTTATCCGATGGAAAAACGTACGAACCAAGCACAAACAATGACAAATGTCCTAGCACAGAAAGTTTTCAGTAATCCTGAAATAACGGCACAATTTATGAGTGATATACTAGAACTACCCGTTCATGAAGTAAAATTACTGAATCCTTTTGAGAATCTGGATCATAATAAAGCAAGCATCACTGCCTTAGCACAATTAGCCAGTAGATCCGAAATGATAATAGAAATTCAAATAGTGGAGGAAGTTAATATCAACGAATCCTATTATTTATATCTTTCAAACTATTTCACTAAAAATAAAGAGTTATTTGAAGCAAAAGAACTTAATCCAATGTACTTTGTCAATGAAGTACTACCATTTTATACCATTTACATCACACAAAAACGATGTTTCGATGATGAAAGAATGTTCCATTCATTCACTTTATTAAGTGATGCTTCAAACGAATCACTAAAAGTAGATTTCAAAGGATTCGATGAACCACAAAATCTTGCTGAAATGAAATTTTTAGAATTGGATAAATATCATACAGAATATACACAAGATTACAGTAAAGTACGTTGGATTGAATTGTTCACTAATAACCCATTTACACAAGCACCAGACCCTATACTCAAACAAGTAGAACAAATTCGAAAAACACTTGAAGACAGAAAAGAGTAATGCTCATTTTACAGTAAAACACTATGATAACGACTCGATAAAAAAAGGGCAGCTGTAATAACGGCTGCCCTTTTTATCCATAAAACACCAAAAACTCTCCTATCATCCAAAAAGACTTCGCATAGTAGCTCAAGGCATGAAACACCGAAGCTGGTTGCTGCCGTCCCTAGCTACTATATAGCAAAGTCTATTTCTAAATTTATCAGTCTAAATCAAGCTGCCCCGTATACAATTGATAGTACACACCTTGTTTTTCCATTAAACTTTCATGGTTCCCACGCTCAATAATCTCACCATGGTCCATAACCATAATCACATCCGCATTACGAATCGTCGATAAACGATGGGCAATTACAAACGAAGTTCTACCTTCCATCAATTGGTCCATCCCTTTACTAATCAACGCTTCCGTATGACTATCAATCGAACTAGTCGCTTCATCCAAAATTAACACCTTCGGATTTGCTACTGCAGCCCTAGCAATCGCTAATAACTGTCTTTGCCCTTGAGAAAGACCTTCACCATCACCAGTAATCTCCGTTTGATACCCATGAGGCAAACGTTTAATGAACCCATGCGCATTCGCTAATTTCGCAGCTTTTACCACTTCATCATCTGTCGCATCTAAATTCCCATAACGAATATTATCTGCAATCGAACCCGTAAACAAATGCGTATCTTGTAATACAATCGAAATGGTTTTACGTAAATCATCTTTCTTAATTTCCGTAATCGGAATTGTATCAAACGTAATTTCTCCATTATCAATTTCATAAAATCGATTAATTAAATTCGTAATCGTAGTTTTCCCAGCACCTGTTGCACCCACAAAAGCTACTTTCAATCCTGGTTCAGCCCAAACATTGATTTTTTTCAAAATTGGTACATCTGAAACATAACTAAAGTCCACTTCATTCAATTGAATATTCCCAACAACAGGGATTCTCTCTTCTCCTTTTACCCAATACCATTGTTTTGAATCTGTTTGATCTAAAGTTACAGTTCCTTCATCCACTTCAGATTCTTCTTTTAATATCGCAAAAATTCGTTCTGCCCCAGCCATTGCAGCTAATAAGACATTTGTTTGTTGTGACATTTGTGCTAATGGTTGTGCAAATGTTCTTGAATATTGTAAAAATGAAGCTAACGCCCCAACGTCCATTCCTTGAAATACGACTAAATATCCACCAACTGAAGCGGTTAAAGCATAATTAATATAACTAATATTGCCTAAAATAGGAAACATGATATTTGAATTAAATTGTGCTTGATTCGCAGCTTCTCTTAATTGAGAATTTAAAGTTTCAAATTCTTTTAAGACTAATGTTTCATGATTGAATACTTTAACGACTTTTTGCCCTTCAATATGTTCTTCTACAAAGCCATTCACTTGCCCTAGAACTTTTTGTTGTTCAGCAAAGAATTTACCCGAACGACCTGCTACTACTCTAACAATCGCAAACATAATCAAGACCATAACAATCAACATTACTGTTAAAATTGGAGATAAAATAATCATCATCACAAAAGTTAGCACCAATTGTAATAAAGAGCTGACAATCATCAACATACTATTATTAAACGCTTGTTGGATATTTTCAAAATCATTTGTAAAACGAGACATTAAATCCCCATGTTTATTTGTATCAAAGAAACGAATTGGCAATGTTTGAATATGGTCGAATAAATCTTTTCTCATCGTTTCAATCGTTTGTTGACCAATCGTAATCATAATTTTCCCAGAGAAATAATTCGCAATCGCCCCAATAATATAAATCAACCCAATGACTCCTAGCATTTTTGCTAGACCTACTACATCTTTTGTCGCAATAAAATCATTAATTAATGGTCGAATAAAGTAAGTCCCTACAATTCCTGCAGCACTACCTAACACAACTAATAAAAGAACAGCGAAAAGACTCCACTTACTTTTCCATAAATAGCTCCATAAGTCAGCTAATGTTTGCTTTAAATTTTCAGGACGTTTTGATCCGATTTTTTTAACGCTCATCTACTTTCGCTCCTTCCATTTGAGTTTCATAAATTTCACGATACAGTTCGTTATTTTCCATTAATGTTTCGTGTGTTCCAATTCCATTCATTTTTCCATCTTCTAACACAACAATCTTATCTGCACCTTGGATAGATGAAATTCTTTGCGCAATAATAATAACAGTTGTATCTGGTAAATGATTAAAGAACGCTTCACGAATTAATGAATCTGTTGATGTGTCCACCGCAGAAGTTGAATCGTCTAAAATTAAAACAGCTGGTTTTCTCAACATTGCTCTTGCAATACATAAACGTTGTTTTTGACCCCCAGAGAAATTTCTTCCACCTTGTTCAACTTTTGTATCATACCCTTCTGGCATTTCCATAATAAACTGATGTGCCTGGGCATATTTAGCAACTTGAATCATTTCTTCTTCGGTTGCATGAGGATTTCCCCATAATAAGTTTTCTCGAATCGTTCCAGAAAACAGTGTATTTTTTTGAAGAACCATCGCTACTTGACTTCTTAAATCAGAAAATGCATAATCACGAACATCTTTCCCTGCAACTCGAACACTTCCTGCCGTTGCATCATACAATCGAGGAATTAACTGAACTAGTGATGTTTTACCAGAACCGGTTGGCCCAATAATTCCAAGAATTTGTCCACTTTTCACTGAAAAATGAATATCATTTAACACTTCTTCTTGTTGATCTTTTCCGTATGAGAAATGAACATGATCAAACTCAATATCGCCACGAGTAATTTCTGTTGGAATCACTTGCTCAGGTTCTACAATATCCACTTCTGTGTCAATCACTTCAAAAATACGATCCATTGAAGCTTTTGTCATCGTTAACATGACAAAAACAAAGGAAATCATCATTAAGGACATTAAAATTTGTGTAATATAAGAAATGAAACTAATTAATTCTCCAGTCGTCATTTCTCCATGCATTACAAATTTTCCACCAAACCACATCACAGCAATTGTACAAGCGTAAACCGTTAATTGCATGATAGGGTTATTCCATACGATGACATACATCGCATGTAAAGCACGTGTTTTAAAGTTTGTATTTTCAACACCAAACTTCACACGTTCGAAAGGCTCACGAACAAAAGATTTCACTACTCGAATTCCAATAAAATTTTCTTGAAGAATGCGGTTAATACCATCTGTTGCTTGTTGTAATAATCTAAAACGAGGAAACGCTGTTGAAATAATAAGCGCCAAGCTTACTACTAAAAATGGAACTGCAACTACAAAGACTAATGACAATTGTGCATTTAATGACACCGCAAAGAAGAATGCAAATAAGAACATCATTGGCGCACGTGCTAAAATACGCATCGTCATAATCGCTGTATTTTGAACATTTGTCACATCACTCGTCATACGTGTAATTAAAGACGCATTTGAAAAGAAATCCAAATTCTTAAATGAAAATTCTTGAATTTTCTTCATTTGCGCACTTCTTAATTCACTTGCAACACCGGTTCCTGCAATAGATGCAAATTTTGCACCTAACACCCCTGCCCCAAGAGAAATCATTGCAACGATAATCATTAAAATTCCATACCATAAAATCATAGTAGTATCTCGATTTGGAATTCCTTCGTCAATAATTTTTAACATAATAATTGGTTGCCCAACTTCACAGACAACTTCCACTAAAATGGATAAAAATGCTAAAAACGGAAAATATTTATATTTTGAAAAATAGGGAACTATTTTCTTTAACATCCTTTCACTCCTCTTTCCATTTCATAAAAAGTATTGTATCTATTCTAACAATGTTCATAAGGTTTTTCAAATAATATCAAAATGAATATAGAGATCTTCTACTCAAAAAAACTATGATTTTCCGAAAAAATTCTTGACAGTCTCTCTAAACTCTTTTATATTGTTAACATAAACAGATTCAGGAGGTTAACAATTATGAACAAAACATATTCTTTAACATTAATCGCATTGGGAGCAGCATTAGTGGCAGCATTGTCACCCTTTCAAATTCCTTTAGGGCCAATTCCCATTACGCTGCAAACCTTAGCCATTGGATTAGTTGCTACTATCTATCGTCCAAAAGAAGCCACACTTGCTATTGTACTTTATTTATTATTAGGAGCTATTGGACTACCTGTTTTTGCTGGTGGGAAAGGTGGATTTCAAGCTTTCTTTGGACCTACTGCTGGTTTTTTAGTTTTCTTCCCAGTTCGTGCATTTGTCACTTCGATTATTGCACAAGGAAAACACAATGCCATTCGTCTCTTTTTAGCAAATCTTTTAGGAGAAGTTGCCCTATTTATTGGTGGAGTGATTGGATTTATACTAATTACACATGCTGATTTTTCAAAGGCTATCAATCTCGTGGTACTTCCATTTATTTTACCAGATTTGATTAAAATCACTTTAACAACAATTTTTGGGTTATTATTATTAAAGAGTTTAAAAAATAAACCTTATTTTAGACAGGAAGCATAATTTTTTTGTGAGGTTAGGATGTAATATTCTACCCTCTTTTTTTTATAGATTCTCTTTTATTCAACTTAGTAGGCACATGGAAAAACTTATGGTAAAATACAAAGCATTAGAAGAGAAAAAGGAGGATGAATTGTGACAGAATTACAATATATTAGTACTCGTGATAAAAATAATCGTGTAACAGCTTCTCAAGCAATCTTAAAAGGGATTGCTGAAGATGGAGGATTATACGTTCCCACAACAATGCCACAATTATCATTAAACTGGGAAACATTGCAACATCAATCTTATCAAGAAATTGCATTTCCTATTTTAAAAGCATTTTTAACTGACTTTTCAGATGAAGAATTACAACATTGTATTCACTCTGCGTATAATACAACTTTTGATGATTCAGCAATTGCACCTGTAAAAAAAGTTGGCAATGCCTACATTATGGAATTATTTCATGGACGTACCATTGCCTTTAAAGATATGGCCTTATCCATTTTACCTTATTTATTAACAACTGCGGCTAAGAAAAATCAACAAGATAAAGATATTGTTATTTTAACAGCTACTTCTGGAGATACAGGAAAAGCTGCCTTAGCAGGATTTGCAGATGTACCTCATACAAAAATTATTGTCTTTTATCCAAAAGGTGGCGTAAGTACGATTCAAGAACGTCAAATGGTTACTCAAGCTGGCGATAATACATTTGTTTATGGTGTTAAAGGAAACTTTGATGATGCTCAAACAATGGTCAAAAAACTATTTAATGATGCAGATTTAAACCAAACATTATCAGAAAAAGGATTCCAACTTTCTTCTGCTAACTCTATCAACATTGGTCGTTTATGTCCTCAAGTGGTGTATTATGTTTATGCGTACGCTCAATTAGTTAAACAGGGAGCTCTTGAAATTGGAGAATCGATGAACGTTGTCGTTCCAACTGGGAACTTTGGAAATATTTTAGCAGCTTATTATGCAAAACAATTAGGTGTTCCAATCCAAACATTAGTCTGTGCTTCAAACGAAAATGATGTATTAGTAGACTTCTTCCACACAGGAACATACAATCGTCAAAGAAAATTCGAAGTAACAAGTTCTCCAAGTATGGATATTTTAGTTTCAAGTAACTTAGAACGATTAATTTTTGAAATGACAGGAAGCAATGCCGAAGAAACAAAAGCATTAATGGATTCATTAACCAATAATGGTCACTATCATATCGAAAAAGAAGTATTACACTCATACGAAGAGTTTTATGCTGCTCGTGCTAGCCAAGAAGAAACAGCTCAAACCATCGAATCTGTTTTAACAAAAGAAAACTATTTGTTAGATCCACATACAGCAGTAGCTCAATGTGCTTATGATAAATATCAACAAGAAACAAAAGACAACACTCCTACAGTTATTGTATCAACAGCAAGCCCATACAAATTCCCACAAAGCGTTGTATCTGCTGTAAAAAATTCTGACGTTAGTGCTTTAAGTGATCAACAATTAATTGATGAAGTACGAAAATTAAGCGGAGTAGAAATTCCTCTAGCCGTTACAAGTGTACTAGAAGCAGAAATCAGACACACAAGAGTACTTGAAATCTCAGAAATGAAGCAATCCGTTTATGACAGTTTAAATATTTAACGTCAAAAGAGGCTGGGCAAAAAGTCTCAAAAATAGAAGAAAGCACTATAAAATTCTGA